>JAITFY010000005.1 GCA_031281025.1 Treponema sp.
ATCTCCAACATTCTTTTTGTGCCGATTTTACAAAAGGTACATTTGCCGCACGATTCCGCCTGGGTAAAATTCAAAAAGTACCTTGCAATATCCACCATGCAGTTGTCTTCGTCCATGACTACCATGCCGCCCGAACCCATGATAGCTCCGGTTTTGGCAAGCTCGGCATAGTCAATGACAGTGTCCATCAAACTGGCAGGAATACAGCCGCCGGACGGCCCGCCAATCTGAACCGCTTTAAATGGCTTCCCGGAATTTGTGCCGCCGCCAATGTCAAAGACAACTTGTTTAATTGTCATCCCAATGGGTATCTCTACCAACCCGCCTCTTTTAACTTTGCCTGCCAATGCAAACACTTTTGTTCCATTACTTTGATCTGTTCCAAATACAGTAAATGCATCTGCGCCTTTTCTGATTATCCAGCCGATGTTTGCAAAAGTTTCCACATTGTTAATATCGGAAGGCTTGCCAAAAAGCCCGCGTTCGGCGGGGAACGGCGGCCGTATCCTTGGCATTCCTCTGTGTCCTTCGATGGATTCTATCAAGGCGGTTTCTTCGCCGCATACAAAAGCGCCTGCGCCTTCCTTGATTTGCAAATGAAACTTTAGCCCCGTACCCAAAATATTGTCGCCCAAAAACCCATGTTCCTGCGCTTGCTTAATTGCAATTTTTAATCTGCGAATGGCAACAGGATATTCCGCTCTGATATAGATGTACCCCTCGGTTGCTCCAATGGCATAACCGCCGATAATGATACCTTCGATTACGCTGTGCGGATCGCCTTCCAGAATACTTCTGTCCATAAACGCACCGGGGTCGCCTTCGTCTGCATTGCAGATAATGTACTTTTGGTCGCCACTATACCCAGCCGCAAATTTCCATTTCATGCCTGTTGGGAATCCCGCCCCTCCGCGCCCCTTTATCCCGGACTTTAATACTTCTTCGATTACCTGAACGGGAGTCATGGATTTAATCGCTTTTTCAAGACCTTTGTAGGCATCTGTTTTAAGAGCGTCATCGATAGACTCTGGATCGATATTTCCACAGCGTTCCAGTACAATTCGTTTTTGATTGGAGATAAAACAAGTCTCTGAGCCGCCAGACCAATTAGACTCGCCGCCACCGGTACTTAAAACGATTTTATCCGTTAGCGGGGTACCGTTTACAACATGGCTTTCAAAAATGCTACGGGCAGTTTTTTCATCGACATCTCCGTAAATTGACCGTTTGCCGTTATCATCAGCAATTTCAATCATGGGCTCTTTGTAACACATGCCCATACATCCGGTTTCACTGACAGAGACATTGAGTTTTGATTCTTCTGCCAGAACCTTTAGAGTTTCCTTGATTTTAATTCCGCCGGAAGCAATACCACAAGAACCCATTCCAACAATTATTCTACTCATAAAATATCCTCTATTTGCTATCTATAATATTTGCTATCTGTTAACTGTTCTCTGATTTAAAGTCTTTAATAACTTTTCTGGCTGAGTCCGGGGTAAGCCGCCCGTGAGTTTCGTCATTTATCATGACAGCGGGAGCCAGCGAACAGCATCCTATACATGCGACAGATTCCACCGTAAACATTTTGTCTTCTGTTGTTCCGCCCAGCTCTATACCTAGCTCCCGGCAGATTGAATCTGCGATATTTTCCGCTCCAACCACATGGCAAGCCGTGCCAAAGCAAATTCTGACGATGTTTTTACCGATGGGCTGCAACCTGAATTGTGAATAAAAAGTGACAACACCCATGATTTGAGATACAAATATACCGGTTTTTTCCGATAATTTTTCTATCACATCCCTTGGCAGGTACCCATAAGTTTCCTGCAATTTTTGAAGAAGGGGGATCAACTGCGATTGCGCCCCTGTATAGTTTTTCATTACATCTTCAAATAAATCCCAATATTTGTTAGTTTCGCAATTACACATCTTTTACTCCGTAAGTTTAGTATACATAACTTTATTATTTTCCTCAAGTAGCTTATAAAGTATATTTTTCTTCCGATATTTAAAGTAGGAGACAATCATGAATATCGAATCTGTACCATATCAAGCATTTCCCAGCGTTGGTTACGCATTAAATGCATCCAGTAACGGCAGAATGTCCCTTCCGGTTGCACCTGGTATGGTAATTTATTCGCATTTTAAACATATTTCGGGAACTCCTGCCCCAGAAGGCACCCAAGGTGTAAATATCTCCAGATTAAAGATTCTAAACACTTTAATTGACCAGTTGGAAAAAACAGGAAGCCAAGCCGCGTTAGATTTAGATTTTGGTAATTTGGATGGGAACGATGAACAGCGAATTAACATATTAATCGAACAATATCAAAAACAAATAAAAGCAGCCCACTCTACCGGTGTTTATGCCCCTACGGCGCCTGCTTCCGGGCTGCTGTTTAATATTACGGTGTAATCTGTTAAAACCGGCAGCCTTTATGGTATTCCGCTTTATGCTCTGGTAGAAAACCACTTTAACAGGCTCCGGTAACCAGAGCCTGTCGAAGTGATACCTAGTTCTTAGTTGCGTATTAAGCTGTTTTGCCTCACTCTGTTACCACGTCTGGGTTCCGGTTCGATACCGGAAGACATGGGTGCAATTATGCTTCGTCCTCCGCCTCCGGGTCCTCCGCCGGTTATGTTACCAAGATCAAGGGTTATTCCTGTTTTGGCTGTGTCTAAAGGTGAGACCTCTGTAGGTGTTAAATCATATTCTCCAAATAACCAGCCCTCATACGGATCATACCCATTAACATCAAAAGTTACAGTAATTGTTTTTGTAGGAGCAGGTATCATTATTGACCAAGCAGCGCCTAATGCTGGTGATCTTAGTTCTGTCCAACCTAGAGAAATCCAATCATGATTATCATCATCCCACCACCATGCTGAAATCCCTACTTCAGGAACCGGCACTCCATCGTATGTAACATTGAGAGTCCCGCTTAAGGTAACAGTCTTTAAGCTTACCGGGCCTAATGCTCCAACAACACCAGGTTGGCTTTGATTGATCGTTTTTGGCTCCGAGATAGATATTTCAAATGAATCTCCGGTTACAGTGGACATGACCCATAGAACAAAGTAACATTCAAACTCCACATCGGGAATAAAACCATCGTTTTCATATACAGGTATTGACCAGTTAAAGGTTCCACTGGAAGAACTACCTGTTATATTTACTCTGCCGCCCCAAGAATCCCACTCATCATGGACATGACCATCAAAATGATAGCCCCAAACTCCTATTTGTATTATTGGAGCCGGGCTGGGAATATCGGTTAGGGTAATTGTGCCGGTAAGTTCGCCAATTTTTTCGCCGCGATCCTCTCCAAAAGGAAATTCGCTGTAGAATATTGTGTCGCTGAATATCGTATCGCCGCCTGTGAATGGAATAGTCAATTCTGAATCTTTAAAAAGAATATCGCCCTCAAACGTTACGATTAGGTCATAGTTAATTCCAAATATCAAAATAAAGAAGGCATTCAGAGTCATTCCGCCGGGCGGTATTACAATACCCTCCCTTTCTGCCAATCCACCCGCTGTTATGGAAAATGCAGGAGGCACAAATGCCTTAAAACCTGTACTAAAGTTAATCGATGGGTTTGTTTCCGATGCCGTCCAGGTAACAGCATTATTGCTGATATAATACTCATCTCGATCGTAGGTTTGAACCCCTAAACCCACAAACCAGGAGCCGGTTCCAATCCAGGGGTCGATTAAATCATACTTAGAATCATAAATGTATAATTCAACTTTGAGTGTTCCATTATCAATTCGCCCCCATCCATAGATTTCAGGATCTTCTATTTCGCTGGCACTTGGATTTGCGCTTTTAAAGAGTCCAACATTTACCCACTCACCATCATATTTATTGTCCCAGCCGGTAATCGTTATGGAATTCTGCCGTTCTCCGGGGCCATTTTCGAATACATCATCCAAAAATTCGCCTATTGCAATGCCCAATTCTGTTTCTGCTTCGTCAACCATTTTTTTTGTCGCATTGGTATTGCTCATTACTTCAAGCGCTTCTTGATAAGCAGCATCTAAAAGAGCCCATTGTGCTGGAGTTACCCATTCAGAACCCAAAGGCGCTTGCTGTGCATTTGCGGCGACAGCTACAGTTCTGAGTAACTCAGCAGCATCGTTAATATCCAAAAGCAAATTATATCGGTCAGGTTCTGTTCCAAGCTCTTTGGCATCATTAAAGTTATTTAATGCTGTTACAAGCGCTTGGTATGCACCATCGTAATCACCGGAACCTAAAACATCATCTGCATCAGATATTGCAGTTTCAAAAGCTGCCAAATCCCCTGCTGTTACCCAGAAAATCGAAGGGGGTACATCATCGCCGTTTTCATCACTGGTTTCAATCCCTTCTTTGGCTGCTTCTGCTATGGCAATTAAAGCAATAAGTTCATCTTCTGTAAAACCTGACGTTTTGCTTCCTTCTGTTGTTGCATTATCAAAAGCAGTTATTGCTGCTTCGAGAGCGGTAACTGCCGCATTCACTGCCCCCTGAGTTGCCGCAGTTCGGGCATTTATTGCTGTAGTAATTGCAGCTTCAAAAGTTGCCAAATCCCCTGCTGTTACCCAGAACATACCCTGTGCAACATTTTCTGCATCTGTATTTACAACTACACTGTCTCTTAAAAATTCAGCCTCAGCTATTCTTGCATTTAGAGTTACATAGTTAACAGGGGGCGCACTTCCTGCAGTCCTTAAACCATTAAAGACAGTAATTGCACTTGTTAGAGTGGTTACGGCGGTATTTACCTGCGATTGGGAGGTTGCGGTATCCACAACATTTTTTGCCGCAGA
Source organism: Treponema sp. (assembly GCA_031281025.1). Lineage (GTDB taxonomy): Bacteria > Spirochaetota > Spirochaetia > Treponematales > Breznakiellaceae > WQXQ01. The sequence goes on from JAITFY010000005.1 coordinate 4,819, forward strand.
AATAGCGTTCTCAAAGGTAGTCTTTTGCGCAGATGTAACCCACTGTGCGGTTACTGGCACATCGCTTCCGCTTACGGAAGTTAACGTTGAAGCAGCCAAATCTTCCGCTTCTGTGATTTTTGCTTCAAGAACGGAAGTGTCTACCTCGCCGTCTCCAGAGCCTTCGCACCCGGCAAAGACCAGGCCAAAAACCAGCAAAATTGCCAGTATTTCCCACATTTTTTTCTTTTTTTTCATCTTTTTCCTCCAAATTTTTTTTATTTTTACCACTAACTACACGAATGATACGAATCTGCAATTTGATATCTTGCTGTAATTCGTGAGGTTCGTGGTAGAATCTTTGAATTTTTGTGTATAACCGCTGTAAATTAATGTATAGGGGGGGGGGGGGACAAACTCCGGGCTGGAACAAAGAAGTGAGAGTTTAAATCTTTTCGCGAATTTTGCCGCATGATACAGGTAATATATCGCAAGCAGAAAAAATTGTCAATTTCGTTCTATATTTTTTTAAAAGTCGAATTGCATATTTTTTTTAATTGATATACAATACCGCTAAGAGGAGAATCCGTATTGCAGATGCAAATTGGCCTTAGAGCCCACGATTATGCAAATAATGTTTCGCCGGAAGAATTGGCGGAAATACTTGCTGTATACCATCCCGCTTCTATTCAGCTTGCTTTGGCAAAAGCGCTGTCCTGTGGTTCTGCACCTGGGCAATTAAGCCCCGGTTTTGCCCGTAGGATACGGCAAATCCTGGAAAAAAAGGATATTTCCATTGCAGTGCTGGGCTGCTACATTAATCCTGTACATCCCGATCCGCAAGAGCGGGAAAATCAACTGCGCAGATTTGAAGAACATTTACGTTTTGCCCGCGACTTTGGCTGCGCTCTTGTTGGAACTGAAACCGGCTCATGCAACGGCAACTGCTCGTTTCATCCCGACACGGAAAAGAGCTCAACCTTTGATTTGTTTTGCTCATCTCTGGAGCGGCTGCTCAAAACTGCGGAAAAATGCGGTTCCATTGTTGCAATTGAAGCAGTAGCGGATATACACACTATTTCCACTATCGAGAAAATGGAACAGGTTCTGCGCCGTCTTGCTTCTCCCGCACTAAAAGTTATTTACGATCCTGTTAACCTTATTCCAAATGCCGGCTTAACCGAAAGCCATGAGCAGTTTTTTACAAGGGCGTTTAACGCTTTTGGAAACGAAATTGCCGTCATTCACGCCAAGGATTTTCGCATAGAGGAAAACAAAAAAAATGGAATGTTGCCTGCAGGCACAGGCGAACTGGATTACCCTGCTCTACTGCGAATTATTATGGCTCGCAAAAGCGGCATCGATATTTTGCTGGAAAACACAAACCCTGCTTCCGGCTTTAAAGCAATGGAGTTCCTAAAGGCTCAAATGGAACTCGGGACACCACAATCTTGATTCTTTTGCAGTAATCCCCTACCCTATATATATGACATTCACTTTTTACAACACTTTAGGCCGCGAAAAACAAATGTTTAAACCCCTGCAGGAAGGAAAAGTGGGATTTTACGGCTGCGGGCCGACAGTTTATAACTATGCCCATATCGGAAATCTGCGCGCTTATGTGCATCACGATATATTGGTTCGCTCTTTGCGCCGTTCTGGTTTTGATGTAAATCATGTGATGAATATTACCGATGTCGGACATCTTTCCGGCGATAATGACGACGGCGAAGATAAAATGGTAAAAAGCGCAGAAGAACGGGGCAAAAGCGTTTTGGAAATTGCGGATTTTTATACGTTGGCTTTTTTTAACGATACTGACAGAATGAATATCACACGTCCAACGGTAGTTTGCAAAGCAACAGAGCATATTAACGAAATGATAACATTGATCCAGCGGATCGAAAAAAACGGTTTTACATATTTTGCAGATGGCAACCTTTACTTCGATATCATGAAGTTTCCAACTTACGGCGAACTAGCGCTTTTGCGTTTGGATGAGCAAAAAGCCGGTACACGCACAGTTCAGGATAAAAACAAACGTAACCCCGGCGATTTTGTACTTTGGTTTACAAAAAGCAAATTCGAAAATCAGGCTCTCGTATGGGACAGTCCCTGGGGCCGGGGTTATCCGGGCTGGCATATCGAATGTTCCGCAATGAGTATGAAATACCTGGGTACTGCCTTTGATATCCATGCCGGAGGTATCGATCATGTTCCAATTCATCACACAAATGAAATCGCGCAGAGCGAAGCGGCTACTGGGAAAAAGCCTTGTGTATATTACTGGCTGCACAATGAATTCCTTGTAATGGATAAGGGTAAAATGTCCAAATCAACAGGCGGTTTCCTTACTTTGCAAAGCCTTATTGATGAAGGTTTTGACCCTCTGGATTACCGCTACTTTTTGCTTGGCGGCCATTACCGCAGCCAATTACAATTTTCTTTTGAAAGCCTAAAAGGTGCGAAAAATTCCCGCAAAACATTGATGGACAAAATAAAGTCCAAGTTTTCTCTTACACCGCTGCCTCAAGGAACGCAGAGCTTACAGTACATGGAAAACTTTGATAAAGCAATTGAAGATGACCTAAATACACCGCGGGCATTGGCGGAATTATGGGGATTACTGCGCGATGGGCCTGCAACACAGGAAGCTTTTAAAGCTATTTTAGATATGGACACAATTTTGGGACTTAAACTTGAGGAAGCTGTTAAAAACAGCGAAAATGACGGGAAAAACAGCATAAACGAAGAATTTGTACAAGAAATCGAAGAACTTATCACCAGGCGCACGGAAGCAAAAAAGACAAAAGATTTTGCAACAGCAGATAATATAAGACAAAGCCTAAAAGATCGTGGTATAGTATTGGAAGACAGTTCTAATGGAACTGTCTGGAAACTATGTAACAATTGAGGAAAAAGCTTGTTTAAAAACATAGAGGGTAAATTGGAAGATGACGCGAACATTGTACAAGCAGGCAATGATGAAACTACAAATGAATCTGCAGCAGAGTTCGATCGGAATTTCCAGCGGAATTTCCGGCAGCTCTATGATTCAACCTTTCAGCTCCTATTCAGGGTAGCTTTCAGAATTACCAATAACTCAGAGGCAGCGGAGGATCTTTGCCAAGAAAGTTTCTTTAGCTTGTACGATAAAAAAATGCTTTTTCCAAATCCAGAGGAGGCAAAATACTGGTTAATTCGAGTTGTAAAAAACGCTGCCTTGAATTATGCAAAACGAAAAGAGAGGGAACGCAAGGCATATCAACGCGCATTTAAAGAAGATTACAGGCAGGTAGAAACCGGAGAAGTATTGCTTGTAAAAAAAGAGACAACCGAAGAAGTACAAAATGCCCTTGAAGAATTACCGGAAAACTTGCGAATGGTGCTGGTATTTAAAGAGTATGCTGATATGAACTATAAGGAAATTGGCAGAGTACTTGGCATTAGCGAAGGAAATGTAAAGGTGCGGGTATTCAGAGCCCGCGAGCGGCTGGAAAGTTTGCTTGTAAAAAAACAATATAGGGGTGAAACAAATGTGTCCTGATCCACAACTTCTTTCAATTTATTTGGATGGCGAATTGCCCTCTCCATGGAAAGAAAAAATGCAAGAGCATTTTGCACAATGTCCAAAGTGCAAAGAAAAACTTGAAAATTTCAAGAGGCTTCAGTATTTATTCAAAAAAGAGACTTCGGCAGACCTGACATTCGTAGAGCACACAAAAGAGAGAGTATGGGAAAAAATCGAAAATAAAATCGATGCCAAGCGGCATTTTGCACCTCGTAGTACAATGTGGAGGCGCAGGCTTTCCATACCGCTGCCCGTAGCAGCGGCGGCAGCAATTGTTATAATGTTACTGACAACAATATCCTTACGCGAACCTATTAATAACAGAGTTGCCATGCAGCAAGCACAACTAGGCGTTGGCTTAATGCCCATAGAAAGTACAAGTTTCACCATTGCAACAGAAATGGAAAAATTCGAAGAAATTCCCGGTATTTTACCTACTGCAGACATAAGCGGAATTCTGCAATTTTTAACTCCCAATACCGGAACCAATATAATTATTCTGCAATTACCAGAAAGCAAAAACTTTTTTAGAGCAGGCGATCCAACGATTGTCAGAGCCGCCGATTTTTCACGGAGAATGCCATAATATGAACCAGCGCTTATTTCTTGTCAGTATTATTTGTTTATTAACAAACATTCTTGCCGCCCAAGAGTATTCGGAAGTAATCGAAGAAATGAGTGAAACAAACCCAGGCAGAAGACGGGCGGTAGTTCTGGACATTAATGCCAGAGTACTGGATGGAGAAGATATTGTAAGCTGGAGCGAATCCGATCAAAAAACTACAATCCCCGGCACTCCTGTAAGCATTCAGCTTGTTGGAGCAAACGTAGTTGTTGTAGTACAATTTACTCCGTTTATACGCCGTGATGGCAATGTGCTTGTCGCTCAAGGACAAGTCTGGATAAACGATCCTGATAATGGAGTTGGTTATTTTACATCAATTCAAACCATTCCAATGGAATTTGACGAACCCATTCACTTCTTTCCGCTTGGTCAATCAAGTGAATTAGACGCATTATCATCAATCGAAATTATATTAACAGTAAATCCATACAGAGATGCCGAAAATCCACGCGGTCATCATCATCAACGCAGACAATGAAAACTAAAACTTTTAATCCGCTAATCTACTCCTTATTAGTTATTTTTATTCTGCTGTCCTGTAAGGTAAATGTGCCTGTTATTTCATCAATAGATCCCAGTATTGGCAGAATAGGAGAATTCATTACCATTACGGGATCTAATTTTGGAGATTCCCGTGATGAATCTTATGTAACTATTGCAGGTATTGCGCCAACCAGTTCATCTTATGATTTATGGCAAGATGATAAAATAATTGTAAGAGTTCCCGAATTGGGAGAAGCAGGGCTGGTTTATGTGCACTCAAAAGGAAGAAGAAGCAATGGTATGCTTTTTTCAAATACAGCAAATGTACCACGGCCTGTCGATGGCGAAGAGCTCGGTCTTCAGCCCAGAATTACTTCTGTAAATCCGCAGGCAGCAGCTATAGGAACATTAATAATTATAAACGGCAGCAATTTTGGCGTAACACGGGAAAACTCGATGCGCGCATCGTCAATGTCCGGCGTTTTCTTTTCCTGGGATTTTAGCACAGGTTCATTTAATCCGCATATTATTAGAGAGCCGGAGTTTATCGAAGCAGCGGAAATTGAAGCTGGATACGAATTCTGGAGTGCACGTGAAATACATGTCCGTTTGCCGGATGGTGCAGTAAGCGGCAATCTTGAAGTCAGGACTCAGCATGGAAGATCCAGACCGGTTTTCTTTGATGTCAGCAGCAGACCAGGTTATAAAAACTTTAAAGACAAGCGCAGTTATTCTATAAGTTACTCCGTTGATATCAGGGTTAATAATGCGACAAGACCAAATTCCCTATATCTATGGATACCAATGCCTGTCACTTCTCCTTCGCAAAGAAATGTCACTCTTATTTCGCATAATACTGAACCCTTTATAGAAAATCACCGCGGAGTAAGGCTGTATAAACTTGATAACCTTGGCCCAGGTGTTAACCATTCTATCTATCTCTCTTTTTTGGTAGAAGTATATGCTGTAGAAACAGAAATAAGACATCAGTCCATCAGACAGGAATTGTCGTCTGCGTTATCTGCAATGCATACTCAAAGTACAGAACTTGTGCCCAGCGATAATCCGGCAATAATAACACAGGTTAATTCGATCATCGGCAGAGAGCCAAACCCATACTTAAAAGCAAGAGCTATTTATGATTGGATATTAAAAAACATAGAGTTTGTAGAAACATCCTCTGATGTAGTAAATGCACTTGAAAACAGACAGGCCGACATTTATACCTCTATTTTGTTGTTTACCGCAATGGCTCGAGCGGCAAGAGTGCCATGCATACCGCTTGCAGGTGTATTGATAGACCGAAACGGACAAACATTGCGCCATTATTGGGCGGAGTTTTGGATCGATGGTTTTGGCTGGCTCCCTGTTGATCCTGCAATGGGAGCGGGAGCTGTAACAATAGAAGAACCTTATAACCCGCTTTCTCCCTTACAGGAAAACAGTGCAAGCGAAAGAGACTTGGCTGCTTTCTACTTTGGAAATTCTGACAACAGGCGTATTGCTTTTTCAAGGGGAGAGGTTATCCTTTCGCAAATGGAAAATCGCGGCAGGCTTGTATCCCATACACCATCCTACTCCATGCAAAATATTTGGGAAGAAGCAATAGGCGGGCTTGAATCGTATTCCAGCCTTTGGAGAGATATCACAATTACCGGTATATACCAGTAAAACATTTTTATATAAGAGGAAAAGTATGGTAACAGTAATATCATTGGGCGGCTCGATTGTGGCGCCGGATAATATTGATGTAGAATTCCTTAAAAGTTTTGTGAATCTTATTCGATCATTTATCAAAGAGGACTCCAACAGGAATTTTATTTTTGTAGTCGGCGGCGGCGCTCCTGCACGCCTCTACCAAAAAGCATACAGGGAAATTACAGCCGGTTGTATCCACAATAAATGTAATGCAGACAATGAGGCAGACTGGATCGGGATTATGGCAACACGGCTGAACGCTCAGCTCGTCAGAGCTCTAATGAGCGAATGGTGCAGCCAGGAAGTTGTAACAAACCCAATGGAGGCGGAACCTCTGTGCGGCAATGTCCTTGTGGCCGCCGGCTGGAAGCCTGGTTTTTCTACAGATTACGATGCAGTTCTTTTGGCAGAACGTTTTGGAGCAGATATGGTAATAAACCTATCCAATATCGAAAAAGTATTCACTGCCGATCCCAAAATTGATCCCAATGCAAAACCTATTGATAAAATCACATGGGCAGATTTTCGTATCATGGTTGGCGACGAATGGGTTCCGGGGAAAAACGTTCCGTTCGATCCTGTGGCAAGCCGCCATGCCCAAAAAATAGGATTAAAAGTAATTTGCGCCGGCGGCAGAGACCTTGATAATTTGGAAAAAATTCTTCGTGGAGAAGAATTTATTGGGACAGAAATACATTAATCAGCTAAAAAGCCAAACTCCGGCATCGTCAATGTACTTTTTAATTACAGCAATATGTATTTCTCCGCCTAATTTTGCAACTTCTTTGTTCCATTTCTGAGCATTTTTTAATGTATTTACAACACGCAGACGCCCCCTTTCTGCATCGGCACGGCATTCATCGGGACTATCACATTTTTTTGCAATCGAATTGTGCAGAAAAAATGCAGATAATCCAACTGCAACAGCGTCACGGGAGGTATTAATTGTCGATATAAATTCAAGCCGGGCATTGTCAAAATTACCTGCCAACAATAAAGAAAAGCCGTAATACCAATGTACCCACACATCTTTTTCGCTAGTTTTACCGTTGCGTTTTTCCAGGTATGTTTTAAAAAAGACTATTGCTTCTGCATGATTGCCGCTTAAAACTCTGGCAGCGCCAAAAACAAGTATATTTTTATCAATTACGGAAGATTTTGCCAGCATTGCTTTGTTTTCCAGTTTTAAAACTGAAGCAAAATCCGACACAACCAGATAGGAACTGGCCAATAACCGTACAAAACGATTTTTATACTTGCCTTTTACATAGATCTTTTGCTCTAAATAATATGCCAAAGCCGGCCAATCTTCTCTTTCAAGGAGTAAAAGAAGCCGATAATTAAAAAAGAAAAATATTCCCATGCACCCCAGGAGTAAAACCATGACCAAAAGCAGCGGCATGATTATCAGGCGGAAATTAGCCGCAAAAAAAGAGGAAGTACCAAGGGAGTCATTTCCTTGCAGAATATTGGCCGCTGGCCTGGCAATAAATAATGGCACAAGAATAGTAACTAAAACAATAAAAACTGTTATAATGCTAAATACAATGATTAAATATTTAAATTTCAATATAGATACCCCTATAATTACCTATTGTAGGAATCATAAAAGAAAGGAACTATTACGTCAATGGAGATAAAGCATGAATAGTTATAATATAAAGGACATTCCATCAAACGGATATTTTTCAAAAGCAGTCTATCTTGATGAAGCTTTTATTATTACCGCTCCTGAAATGCCGTTTTCCAGTGAAATAGCTTTACTTCTTGATAAATGGAAATATCATGAAGTAATAAGCGAAGGTGAACCTACCAAAGAATATACCGGCTCAAATGAGGTTGATTCTACTGCTATTACTGCTAGTGAAGATACATATGTGATATCTTCACAGAATTCAGATTTGGACAAACTGGAAAAAGCAAGAAAGTTTTATACAGGCTTAATTATTTATTTAGAAAGAATGTTTGATAGAATAACAAGGGCTGACGAATTTGACTACAAAGAAGTAATAGATAAAATTAAAGATATGGTTGATTATATCAAAGAAGACCGTCGTTTTTTAATGAGAATAATAAAGAGCATTGAACCAGGGATTGATAAAAATTATCTTGCAATTCATTCTGTACGCTCGACTATTTTATCAATTATAATTGGAACTTATCTAAAGCTTCCAAATCATAGATTGATTGAACTTGGAGCTGCTGCACTATTGCATGAAGTAGGTATGTTAAAGCTGCCTGCTACTGTATATCTAAGCAATAGAGCATTAACACCTACAGAGCAAAAAGCAATACTTACTCACCCAATACTTGGATACAATATACTTAAATCCTTTAATTTTCCTCTTACTGTTTGTCTTGCTGCTCTTGAACACCATGAACGGGAAAATGGGTCTGGTTATCCACAGCGTTTATCAAGCGAAAAAATAAGCCTTAATTCCAAAATTATTGCAGTAGCCTGTTCTTATGAAGCGCTCAGTACAAAAAGACCGTTTAAAGATGCCAAGGATGGTTATACAGGGATGCTTGAACTGTTAAAGAATGAGGGAAAACAATATGATGATACTATAGTAAAAGCGCTTGTTTATTCCCTTTCGATTTACCCAATAGGTCTTTATGTTTTATTATCAAATAACAAAAAAGGCCAGGTTGTTGATATTAATCCCGAAACTCCGCGTTTTCCTATTGTACAGATATTTGGCGAAGTAACACCAGACGGAAAAATCAAAACAATGCAAACATCAGCAAATGGGCTTTCGATTGTACGGCCGCTTCAGCGCTCCGAGATAGAAAATTAACATGGAGCCCTTAATAGCAATTACACTTGCTTTTTTACTGATAATAACAAGCGGTATTTTTACTCTTTTCGATTCTGCTATTAATTTATGCAAAAAATCACGCTTGGAAAAAGAACGCTCTTTACGTTATAAAGCTGTTCTTAAAGCGCTGGAAGATTCTTCTGATGGTTTGTTAAACATATTAACTGATAGACAAAACTTATCGCTTGCCTGCCGTTTGTGGTGTAATATGCTCAGGGTTCTTGCAGTGCTTTTTACAGGAATGTCTTTAATAAACAGGAGTTATTTGCCATCAGTTTTTATTATAATATCCACATTGGTTTTAGGAATACTCATAACATTATTAAGTGATGTTTTACCAAAATTCATTTCCCGTACTAAACCAGAAAAAATAACTGCTTTCTTTTTGCCGGTAATGAAAATCATATCCATTCCAATGATACCCATTACTTTACCTGTTTTAAAACTTGTTTCGTTTTTTAATTCGGCAATCCGTTCGGAAAATGATGAACATTGTATAACCGAAGAACAACTTCAGGATGATCTGCGTTTCACTCTTTTGGAAGGAGAAAAATCCGGCATTGTCGACAGCAAAGAACGTTCTATGGTTGAAGGTGTTTTTTATCTTGGCGACCGCCCTGTCGCTGCTTTTATGACACATCGTTCCGAAATTCAACTATTCGATATTAATACCCCGTATGATGAAGTAAGGCAAAAAGCTCTGGAACACCGTTCTCAGCGCTGCTACCCTGTTGTAGACGGAAGTCCGGACGAAATTGCAGGTGTTGTTTACCTTGAAGATATAATCCTTGCTGCAGACGGGCTGCGCAAAATAATGAAAAAAGCCCAGTTTGTGCCAGAAACCATGACAGCTTTAAAAGCGTTTGAATCTTTCAAGCAAGGGCAGGCTGATTTTCTTCTGGTTATGGACGAATACGGAGGATTGGCCGGTATCATTTCCATCAGAGCGTTAGTTGAAGAAATCGTAGGCGAACTTTCGGCGACTGCTGCCAGCGAAAAACCGCTAATCGTTCAGGAAGACGGAAGCTACTTGGCGGACGGTACTCTTAACATTGACGATGCGGCCAAAGAGCTTTCCCTTACAGAACTTGGCGAAGGGGACGATTTCCACACAATCGCAGGATTTATTTTACACCTTGCTGGTGAACTGCCCGGCATCGGCGACCATTACGAGTATCAGGGGTACAAGTTTACTGTAAAAGAGATGGACGGGAACAGGATCGACAAATTGCTGATTACCAAAATTGAGCCTTTACCAGTCAAGTGAAAATACTGCTCTTTCGTGGTACTCTGTTCCTGGTTCAACTATACATGATGGAAAATTACTATTGTTTGGCGAATCCGGGAAATGCTGAGTTTCCAGGCAGAAACCTGTATATTTTGTATAAAAGGAACCGTATTTACCCGCAATTACATTAAGGAAGTTCCCTGTATAAAGCTGGACACCAGGCTGGGACGTATAAACTTTCATTGAACGGCCGGAATAAGGTTCAAAAACTTCAGCACAGGGACGCAGCTGTCCCGGCTCTCCATCCACAACAAAGCAATTATCATATCCTTTAAAACATTCCAAAAGAGCGCTGTCTGGAAGTATTTTTCTTCGTGTGGTGAAATCTAAATCAGTATTTTCTACCGGAAGCAGGCGGCCTGTAGGAATAAGAGATTCGTCAACTTCAATATATGACGAAGAATAAATTTGCACCTCATGTGAAAGAATATCCCCTTTCCCCTCACCTATTAAATTAAAATACGCATGGTTTGTTATATTTATAGGACAGCTCCGGTTTACTTTTGCACGATAATCACAGATTATTTCATTTGATTTTGTAAGACCATAACTGACTACTGCCTTTAACTTACCAGGAAAACCGCAGTCTCCATCCGGGCTTTCAAGCTCAAATCTTATGTAAACGCCTTCGGCCTCTTCGTATGCTTCGGATTTCCAGCGGCGTTTGGCAAAATTTCTATATCCCGAATGAAGTGTATTTTCGCCATTATTTTTATCAAGACGATACGTTTTCCCATTCAAACTAAAAGCAGCTCCCTTGATACGATTGGCAACACGTCCAACTGTAGAGCCAAGATACGGCTCATTGCTCAGGTAACCATCCAGTCCCGGGAAACCAAGCAGTATATCATCCTTACCATAACGTGAAGGAACAATTAAACTTGTCCATGAAGCGCCAATGTTTGTCAAAGAAAGCTTTAAATCGCCGGCGCTAAGCGTATACAATTTAGCTTTCTTTCCATTAGAAAGAATTCCAAATCTTTCTTTTTCAATGTTCATGATAGGGATTATATGCCTTTATGCGTTTTTTGTATAGATAACACAGTTATATCTAAAAACTATACCCAAGTCCCAAACCATAAAAATTATATGAATAGTTCTGAGGCGACGTACTGCCGTTTGAAAAATGATGAAAAAATATTTCTGTGCGCCAATTTCCGGTAAAGTTATATCCTGTAAACAATTTTAACCCAACAAGGAATTTCGTGCTGATACGCTCGTTTTCGCTTGCCTGAATTCCGGTGCCAATTCCAGTACCAAAATACCACTTATTTGTCCATACCATAACAACATCAGTCGATAGGAATGCAATTCTGGTAGTAAAATCCCGCCAGTTCCATGTATCATACGGACATTCACTTTTACCATACCCTATTGTCTGAATAACATTGGCAGATAAACGTGCAGGCAGACGGAAAAATTCAATCGGTTGCGAATATTGGAAATGAAACATTATAAATGGAACAGGTTTTTCTGGCAGTTCGAGCATCCATGTTCCCGCTATCCCCTGACCTATATTAAGCATAAGCTGGTTTTCTTTGTCACCAAACAAAGGATTCCAGGACTTTTCGGTACGGGCAAAAAAACGAAACTCTGCCTCTGCGACGAAGACAGAAAAAAGCAACATAAACACTGATAATACTATTTTCATTTTTGCGCTTCCTCGTTATGAATAATACAATTTTTTTTCTATCGTGTATACTAATTTAGCGTATCAAAATCTAAGCCGGATTTTCGCAGTACAAATAACACCAGAAAATTCATTGGTATCAAAAGGCGTTTGTACCATAAATGTAAATACTACACCCTGAAAAAAATTGTGATTCAAAGTGATCATCGGTGTAAAAAAAGTATCCTCAAAGTTAATATCATCATAACCAGAAACAAGCACTATGTTCATATTTTTAAAACTGGAAACCAACGCAACGTTTAAATTTGTAAAATCGTTAAAACGCCATGTAAAGCCAGTATACAAATTATGTTTAAAAGGCGACTCATACAAATTCTTTTCTGAATTAAATGCAGCGGTTGAAGATTTCCCGCCATTATATAAATACTCCGCCAAAACAAGTAAACTACCGTCAAAAAAAGAGTAGTCTGCGCCTAGACTTAACGAAAGCCCATCGGAGTCAAAACCCGCATTGTAGTCATAAGAATAAAGCGCATCAATGACAAGGCCAATTTCCACATCAGCTTTTATCGAAAGCCCTGCACGGTGAATCCCAAGTGCGGTACCTGTATTGGGTGTCTCAAATGAGTATAACGCCTGCACGCTTGCCGCATTCCAATTATGATTTACAGAAAAACCAAACAAAGAACCTTTACCTTCCACTGACAAGGAGTCGCGCGGAGATGCAAAAAAGCCAAGCAGCTTAAGTTCATCGGTTGGGAACCAAGTGAGAGAAACGCCAAGTATACCACGCGGACGGGCATCTGGTTTTAGAGGGTTTCTGGGATTAAGGAAATCCGTAGAGCCCCACACCTGACTATATCCAAATGGCAGACGCATGAGGCCTCCGTCAAAATCGATATGATCGCCGCGCAAGCGATAATGCAGCCGTTCCAGCTCTATCGCTGCAACGAAATTTTCATCTGTGGGAGTTCCCAAACCTTCTAAATTAATAGCATAAATTCCAGAAGCGGCAATAAGATTCACTGCGCCAAAAATAGTTCCGCCTTCCCTAAGCCTGGATTGAAAACGCATATTAGCAAATTGTTCAAAACCATAAGTGAAGTCTGGCAGGTCGCTTTCATTTTTTCCTGCATTCAAACTGATAGTAGAGTCCAAAAGACCAGAAACAGTCATCTGCGCTGAAACACCACTGATTAGAAAAACTACTAATACACAAGAAATAATTATTTTCTTCATAAAGTTTCTCCTTTAATTTCTCGCAGAGTTAATATCGACTTATCTCTCCAGGTTTCTATCACTAAACACTGAATCCGCTATGGGCCTGTCCAGTATTACATTTCTCATAACAAAAGTAGTATTTATTCCGCCTTGAATATCGCGCATTTCTCCTTTTACCGGAAAACGGCGGTTGCCTATAACTTGAACCTCGAGCATTTCGTATTCTTTAAGCAATGCGCCGGAAAGAGCAAATAGCTCATAACGTAAAACATCATCGTTTTCCTTGTCGATCCACAGTTTGCGCCTGGCGTAGTACTCTCTGGTTCGATCAATGGCGTTAAGCTCCAGCACCCAGACATCACGATTGCCATTGGGCCTTGTTACTGTTTCCGAACCTAAAAGAACAGGATTGTAACGTCTGGATAACGGAGCATTATCCAGAGTATCTTCGTAAGACATTGCCGATCCCATCATTGAGTCCCTTAACATATGACCTGATATAAGCATCACACCTTCGTTATCTGGAGAGTAGACCATCAACCTGCCGTCTCTTCTAAGGTACCTTGTTCCCCTGTCTTCCCGGTTTGTAAATTCAATAAAGCTGTGGGTATTTCCCCTTGCCCATGCGTTAAATGTTATTACAAACTGGCGCCCCCTGCGTTCATTGATAATTTCGCCTTCGTACTGAATAGTGTTAAAAATCTCGTTGTTATCTACCCTGCGCAAAATTTCCACAGCAGAAGGCGTCTGCGAAAAACCAAGACCTGCAACCGCAAACATAAAAACAATTAAAAACAAATTCTTCATAAAACAACCTCCAAAAGAATACTTATCTCCTAAGAGCCTCGACAGGCTCAACAAAAGCGCTCTTCAGTGATGGAATCAACGTGAAAAGCGAAGCGATTACAACACCCATTACCCATGCCCGTATAAGTATGAACGAATTAAATGCCAAAAAGATCGATTGACTCATTGGCATTTCCGAAAAAGTATTCCCGTACATGTCTCCTATACGAATGGGGTTCTGAGAAAAGATGCCGGTAATTGTTCCGCCAATAATAATCCCTGCAAGAGCGCCAATAGCAGCCATGAAAATGGACTCAAAGAAAAATACCTTGACAATTTCCGTACGAGTCATGCCAAGACAGCCCATCATTCCAATTTCCTTTATTCGTTCATGAATGATCATTACAACTGTATTGATAATAAGGAAACTTGCCACAATCAAAAAAATCAAAAACACAATTACATAAACAGGCTCTACCATTCTCATTATTGCAACCCAGTAGTTATCACCCCATTCCGTAACGACATTACCTTCACCTAACATTTCCTGCACAGCAGCAGTGATAACACCGCTTTTTCTGTCATCATCGGCATAAATCACCAGTGATTGTGTTCCTTCGTCCATTACCAATAGCCGTTGGAGCCGCTCAAAATCTACAATGATGTATTGCTCATCAATCTTGATATAATCAAAACTAAATATGCCGGTAATAACAGGACTCCAAAATCTTTCCGAATAATTAGCCGAGATTGTCCTTAACGGAATCCGATCTCCTATTTCCAATCCTGCTTTATCGGCAAAAACTCTTCCGATGGCAGCTTCGTTGGCATCAACAGGCCATTCTCCGTCCAACAAACCATCACTGCGGTTAGTCATGTTAAAATAGTTAGCCGCCATTTCTTTTCTGATATCCAAACCCCACAAAATTGCATGTTTTATCGAACTTTCCTGTAATGTTGCCATAGTAGTAATCCGCGGCATTACAGCCCGCACTCCTGGAATTTGATAAATCTCCTGTGCAAGTTCTTCCCAATTTCTTCCATCTGCAACAGGAAACTGCACAGGCATATATTCGCTTTCTGCTTCGAATTCGGATGACACTATTTTGACATGTCCCAGCTCATAAATTTGTACAGTGTCATTTATACTCTTGATCATTCCTTCAATCATGGAAGAATAAAAAACAATAAAGAGTACAGCAATTCCCACCGCAGTAAAACAAAAAATTGTACGTCGTTTATTCCGCCAAATATTGCGGAAAGCAATTTTAATTAAAGCTCCCGTACCGCCTTTTTCATATTTATTTGTCATAACACCCTCCATTCATTATTCAAACCTTAAGCTGTCGGTTATGGGTTTTTTCACCGCTCTTTTTGTCGGGAAATAAGCCATAAAAGATGCAAGCAATGTTGCAACAACACCCGAACCGATAATCACAGGAATGTTCCACATACTTCGGAAAATTGCAGTTGTGCGAAAGCCAATACCTCCATCCAGCAGATCTCCCATTGCGCTAAAATCAATCCCATGTTCTACCATTGGATAATTGATCAGACAACCCGCTATTATTCCCAAAATTGAACCGATAAGTCCCAATGAACCTGCTTCCATCATGTATGTAAGAATCATCTGCCTGTCTGTCATGCCCATTGCACGCATCATGCCAATTTCTTTGGTACGTTCCAGTATCGCCAGCAAAATGGTATTGGAAATTCCCAAAAACGAAAGAATAAGCAAAAGGAATGCCAGAATTTGCGGAGCGCCAACCTGAAGCGCTTCATACCCAAGATAGTCAGCCATGTAGTCCTGCCAGGTAAACACGCCAAGGAAGCCGGGCATTGCTATTCCCATGGATGCCAGCCCTCGTTCCAATGCAGCAGCAATAACTTCAGAGCTTTCGCTTACTCCAGGAAGACGTGTATCGGGAACGCCCCTTTCTCTGATGATCAACTCTGTAACTGCGCCGCCAAGCATCATGCCCTTTTCGTCCTGCAAAATATCCAGCGGAATAAAAGCAGTGTTGCCGTTTGGAAGCGGCGCCGGCGAGTTAATTATTCCAACAACCGTTACATCCAGAAGCTGATTCACATGGCGTACCGCTCCTCTGTAACCTGCCCTAATCATGGCATCCAAAACTTGCCGCAGTTGTTGTTCGTCTTCCTCGATAAGAAAATATCTATCAAAGGATTCATTATGCTGATACGCGGCTTTAACCAAAGCGATATCTTCGTATCGCAATTCTGGCATTAACTCTCCATCCCATCTGTCCGCCCGAATCATTTCCGGTACAGCCTTTATATCTATAACAGCATTGATACGCATATTGTTACGGCCGGAAGCTGCAATTAAATCCCAATATCGATCAAGTTTTTCTTTCATTTCCGGCGACTTATCTCTGTTAAGGATCATTCGTTCGTTACCCGCTATAATTCTTTCCGCCGGAGAAAAAATATCTCCCCCGCCGCGTGCAGAAGGCGCTTCATTATAAAGTGACCAAATAAAATCCTCAACCAAAGGATCTTGTGTTATGGATTTAATCAGTTCATCCAGCTCTTGCCGCAAAGGACGAGTGGGAATACCAACCCTAAGTCTTTCGGCAGCCACAGTTCCCAAAACAATTTCAAAATTGCCATTCTGAACAAAACGCCCAAAGTCAACATACGATGCATAACGCAGGACTTCATGATCTATGTCAGGTTCAATACCAAAAAACATAATGGGAGCCGAACCCGATAAAGAAAATAACGTACCTGCAAATGTAAAACGCGGAGCGCTGACATAACCTTCACGTAACAGAGCTTCCCTGTAGATTTCCCAATTCATAAAACTTTCATAACTGGGCATTTCGTCTTTCCTATCAAAATAGAGAAGCGTTTGCAATTTGGCAGCTCCTATTTCAAAGTTAACGATATTCCTGCGGGATTCAATTTGCATACCGCCCAGCCAACTATTTAGAAAAATATAAACAGCTACGCTTACCATGATCGCCAATGAAGTAAGAATTGTTTTTGTTTTGTGGCGGGCAAGATTTCGCATTGCCATTTTTTTTAATTGCCATATACCTGATAATTTCATAATGGGCTCACTTAAGATCGTCGGACTCGATTTGTCCGTCACGAATACGCACCAGGCGGCGGGCATAATCCATGACCATTTGATCATGGGTGGAGAAAATGAACGTAGTCCCTTCGGATTTGTTCAGTTCCAGCATAAGTTCCAGAATCTCGCGCCCAATTTTTGAATCAAGGTTTGCAGTCGGTTCATCGGCCAAAATAAGAGCCGGCTTTTTGACAAGCGCCCGGGCAATAGCAACACGCTGCTGCTGACCGCCGGACATTTCCTTAGGACGCCGCTTTGCCATATCCTCAAGGCCTACATCCCTTAAAACTTTGGCAGTGCGTTCTTTAATTTCCTTTTTCCCAACACCCATGAGAGTAAGCGGGAAGGAAACATTTTCTTCTACAGAGAGCACTGGGATAAGGTTATAAGCCTGAAAGATGAAACCAATACTATGCCGCCGCAGGAGCGCCAATTGTTTTCGGGTCATCTTTGCTGTGTTTGAACCGCCAACGATTATGTCTCCCGATGTGATTGTGTCCAGACACCCAACCAGATGCAGGAAAGTAGACTTTCCGCTTCCCGAAGGGCCTGCAATGGCGGAAAATTCTCCACTCTGGAATTCCAGATTTACACCTCGCAGGGCATGCACCGTTTGTTCTTTTAAACCGTAGTCTTTTACTACATTTTCTGCTTTTACAACTGTCATCTTTTTCCTCCAATTAATTTTATTAGTTCATTATTCACTACACCACCATAACCAAAGAGGAATATTCTCCTAAAATGGCATCGCTTGTTACAAGCCGCATTGGACAGGTGATAGCTTGAGCCAGAAGCATGTGGTCAAACGGGTCTTTGTGTAATTGCGGCAATTCGAGGTATGTTTTGGTGTAGTCGGCGGTTATTGGTAAATCAATGTAATTATAATTTTTAGCAAGAGATCGAAGAATACTATATTCAATAGGTAATTTTCCGCTCCGTAATTTAATCGCTATTTCCCACCAGGAAACAGCGCTGATAAAAAGCTGTGTTTCTTCTGAAAATAATAAAGGTTTTATCTTGCTTATTCTTGGATTATCCTCAGAAAGCCAAATAACTATATTTGTGTCTAACAGAAATTGGGTCATTTTTTTTCAAAGTCCTCTAGTCCGCGCATACTATAAAACATTTCTTCGATTTCCTCATCTGTGAAAGGATCATCCCAGCCTTCATTAAGCACAACTTTTCCTTTCATGCAGCCAATAAATCCTTTGCGATGCTCAGCATCAATTTTTTTTTGATTAGCAGCTGAAAGTATCACTTCCGGTTTTCCATAAGCGCCAATGTAGATTGTCTCTCCTGTCGCTGCCCGTTTAACCAACCTTGAGAAGTTGGTCTTTGCCTCGTGAATTGGAATGGGTTTTACTGCATAAGCCATCATAGGCTCACCTACAAAAAGTTCTTCGTCTTCCATAACACAAGCTTAGTCCATGCTGGGCTAAGCTGTCAAGTAGAATAACAGATAAAAGTGCTAGCAGCTACAACAATCTAATTTAACACTTCTTCACGATCGGCCAGCGTGACATTCACGGAGGATGCTTGTCCGCCTCGTATAAACTCCACTCTGACTACATCTCCAGGCCTTGACGCTTCCAGTGACGCATAAAGATCGGCCAGAGTATCTGTCTTAAAACCGTTCACAGACGTGATGATATCCCCGCCAAGGTAGATTACAGACCTGCCGTGTTGAACAGGTTCGGTGCCTTGCCTTAAACCTGCCCTTTCCGCAAGCCCCCCTCTTCGGGTACGCGAAACAAGAAGCCCCTGATTAACAGGCAAATTGGCATGACGGACAAGGCTTGGAAAAAGCTGAACCACGGTTGCATCAATCCAGCCGCGCCGTACTCTTCCGTGCAGAATAATCTCGTTTACAACACGTATTGCAGTGTTGACAGGAACGGCAAAACCAATACCAACAGAACCTCCCGATGGAGAATAGATCATCGTATTGATACCAATCATCCTGCCCTGAGTATCCAAAAGCGGGCCGCCGGAATTGCCGGGATTTATCGATGCGTCAGTTTGAATCATGTCGCGGATTATATGGTTTCTTGATGCTTGAATTGGACGGCCCAGCCCTGAGACAATCCCCACCGTCAAAGTTCGTTCAAGTGCAAAGGGGTTGCCAATAGCCAGAACCTTTTGCCCCACACGCAGATTCGAAGAATCGCCGTAAGGAATCGTTGTTAATTCCAAACCGGCAGGAGGATCAAACTTTAAAACAGCAATATCGTTTTCTGCATCAACACCGATAATAGAACCTTCAAACTGGCTGCCATCGGCAAGATTAATAAAAACCCTATGGGCATTGCGAATCACATGATTATTGGTAAGAACATAACCCCTAATATCAATTATGGAACCAGAACCGGAACTGCCTTCCTGCGGAACAGGCTCTAAAAACCAGTTAATTGCCATTATTTCGGTGGTAATATTAACAACAGCGACATTCAATCTTTCATAAATTGCTATATTTTCGCGTTCACCTTCCGAGAATTGAACCAGATCAGATGTATTTAATGCAAGATGATCAGATTGCAGCAATTTAAACTCATTTAGATTATCATCCAACACCAGGAAATTTGCTTCTTGACCAATCCCTATTTTGGATTGAAATGGCGTAAAAAAACCTAACCCAATTACAAAAAACAAAACAATAAGACCGCTTAGTATCGAGAAAAATAAAACCTGTCTACGGCTATACAATTTCATATCACTCCCTCCAGATTCCATCCTGCTTCTATTATTTTAGTTTATTTATGCCGATAATAGAAGAGGATATGTATAAATTTTTACTCATTTTACTGATTTTCCTGGGCAATTCTGCGGTTTACAGTCTTGATCTGCCTGTAGCTCAAATATCCGATGACTCAATTTTAAGGCACAGATTGAAGGATACATGGTTTTTAGATCCTCCCCACAGGGTATTATCCGACTACACAAGAATCGAATCCTTGCAAACCGGTGAAAGAGTACAAGTGAGTGCAGTAGAAGGCAGAGAAGAAATCATGATTATCCTTGCACGCGAACGGATGATAGGCAGGGTAACCACTGATACTGCCCCTGCTGCAGAACGCAGACCCACAGGGCAATTTCCCGGATGGGAACAAGGGTCGTGGATGCTGACAAGGAATAAAGCAACAGGAGCCGGCACCTTGATCAGAATATTCCTTCGCAGTGATCAATATACATATATTCAATTCCGGCCTTTTAATGCAGAAAGAAGCCTGATGGATGCCGTCCTTCACGGCGGTTATATAACACGTTCTTTGCCGGTAGCAATCCCTTTTGATCGCCTTTACACAACTCCGTTAAACGACATTTTAAAACTTGTAGAAGGCAGGTTCCCATTAAGGTACTTCGAGCCCGATCCCGCCGTCTACAAAGATACCCGTACACTCGTAACAAATGTGCGCCGGCATCTTGACCGCCTGCGTTATGCAGACGACGGCGCGATTGATGAAAACGGCAACTTTGTTTTAATTAACTCCCTGCAAAGTCAAAACCAGGCTGCTGCAGGCCTTAACTGTTCGGGTTTTGTCAAATGGCTCATTGACGGTATACTCCGTCCTGTAACCGGACAAAGGCTGCCAATCCCGCCGCTTAAAGAACCCTTTGGGCAGCGTGGTTCATCCTTCACCATTAATTGGGAGGAAAGGCGTGATGTTTTTTTTGGTCTTGACTGGAACAGAAATCTCGCAGCAGAAGCAAACAGAGCTTTACGTTCAGCGTCTTACAGTGTCCTTGACGAATTTGAGGTGCGAAACGATGGTTTTTCATTTGTCATGGTAAGCGAAAACAGCGCTTTTATTGCCCGTTCATTTCCGGGTTTCCTTTCGGAAGCTGGATACGAAATTGACGAATTGCGCCCGCTGCTCTACACTCTTGCTATCGACGAGCCATACAGTTTTTATCTTGCTGCTGTAAACAATGAGATAGCAACTCCAACAAGTCCTCGAGGCACGCCACGTCTTAGGCAATACTTTCATGTAGCGGCTATAATCCCTTATTTTGACGAATTTGGTATTTTCCGTATTGTAGTATTAGAAAGCGCTGCAGAAACTTCGTTTAACGCATTTCGCAATCGTTATCCCGGGCATCATGTCAATCTTGTGAGGATACCGGTTTCGCCGGAGTTTGAACCTTAGGGGGTTCTAGGCAAGACATTCCACCATAAAAGTGCTATACTAAAAAAATGCAAAACAACATCAAAGCCATAACATTTGATCTGGACGGGACATTATATCCAAACTACCGTATAAACATCAAACTAATACCATTTACATTGAAGCAATGGCGGCTATTATCAACTTTTGGCAAGGTAAGAAAAATTATTCGCCAGGAGCAGGAAAAAAACTTGCAGGATTCCCCGCAGCTTTTTGCTCCATGCAGTGATATATACGAATATCAGGCACAGATGACTGCAAAAATCCTTTCTGACAATCCTGAACAAATAAGAGAAAAAATCGACCGCTTAATTTATCGAGGATGGGAGCCGCTTTTTAAAACTGTCAAACTTTTTAAGGGAGTACATGAAACGCTTGAGACCTTTCGTAAAGCCGGTTACAAGCTGGGACTTATGTCGGACTTTCCTCCCGAAACAAAATTGAAAAACTTAAAGGTAAACGACTGTTGGGATACCGTACAATGTTCTGAACGCTGCGGCGCGCTTAAACCTCATCCCTTGCCTTTTATCAAACTTGCCCAGGCATTATCCCTGCCGCCGCAAAATATACTTTACGTGGGAAATAGTTATTCTTATGATGTGGTTGGCGCTGCCAGAGCGGGAATGAAAACAGCATGGCTTAAACCGGCATTTGCCCTTAATAGCAAAAAAATGAGCATAAAACCTGATTTTTCTTTTAATAACTATCGCCAATTGCATGACTTTGTGATAAGATAACTTAGATAAAGGTATTATTCGGGGAGGGTGTATAATACTGTGATGTTTACAATAGGAAATTTAATAACACTTGGTTTAGCTGCTTGTTTCCTTATCTTTTACCGGGTAACGGACAAAAACAACCGTTCTCTTGATAAGGTGAAAAAATTCGCAGACAAGTGCAAGGACGAGATTGCCGCTTACGTTGATGAAAAAGGCATGGCAGTTAAGAATTTTGGCATTGACCTGGAAATCGAAAAAAAAGCAGCCGTCCAGTTAATGAAAAATATTCAGCAGCTTACCGAAGAAGATCTTGCAAAAAAGTCAGAAACCATAGCTCGTATAGAAGGACATATTAAAGCCTTTGAGTTATCGCTAGAAGAACTATTCGGAATGACAGACAGAGTGCAGGAAAACCTCAGCCGCATCCGGGATGAATCTGCCTTTGTGGAAAATACAAACAAGCGGGTAAGCGAAGCCAAAGACAAATTTGAACACGTAGAAAAAGCGCTTCTGGCAGCAGTAAAAAATCTTAAGGATACCGAAGCGTATCTTGAAAAAAAGAATGTCGAACATCTGGAACAAACTGCACAGGAAGTATTAATATCGACAAAATCATATATATCCGATTTTGAAGTTACTGCTCAGGTAATTGAACAAAAAATCGAAGATCACCGGGAAGCTGTAATAAAAATAGAACGCGAGCGTGAAGCAATTCTAAATCACGATATGGAACAGGTAAAAAACCTTTTAAAGGATGTTCTTGAAAATGCAGGAAAACGTGCAGACAAACTGGAAGAGGCCGCTTTAGTAAAATTACGTGAACAGGCTCAGGAAAGAGTAAACCAGATAAAAGTTTTTTTTGAAGAAAAGATAAAAAACACACAGGATACGCTTAAAACAGAGCATGTAACAATCAACGAAAAAATAAAAACAATTCATGATAAATGTAATACAGAGATCCTTGATATCAGCACAAAACACAAAAACACACATCAGGAATGGATAAAAGGATCCGCCGAATTAGACAATATGGCAAAAAAACAAAAAGAAGAAATTATTACTTCTCTTGCACGCCAACAGGAAGAAATAACAAATGCGCTTACAAAAGAACGGGAAGCTATCAATACATCTTTGGTGCAGCAGCAAAATGACTGGAAAAATAATTTTTACGAGTTTAAAAGAGTAGCAGAAAAACAACGCATGGATCTGGAAGGAAATTTAACTTCAACCAAAACAGAATTAAACCAATCGATAATTGAACTGCGTACAAAATCCGAAGCAGTAATAAAACAACAGCATGACGAACTGGATACAGCTATTAAGCTTCACCAAAAAGAAATTGTTACCTCCATAGCAGAACATAAAGAAAACTCTGCTGCTGCTGTCAAAAAACAACAGCAAGAAACAGGCGAAATTCTTTCCAAGCTTAGTTCATCGCTTTCTAATTTACAGGCACAATCAAATGATATAAAAAATCAACACAGTGAGCAGCTTGGCGTTATACTTAGCCAAGTCAGAGAAAAGTCCAATGCAGCTGTAATTCAGCACGAAAAAGAACTGTCCGAAATTATCAATGAACTTAAAGCAAATTCCGGCGTTGCTGTAAATCAACAGCAAAATGAAATTAATTACACCCTTAAAACTTTAAAGGAAAATACAGAAGCTGCCGTAAGATCACAGCAAAACGAACTTACAACAGTACTCAAAGAATTAAAAGAAAACGCAGAAAATCTGGTTAGTTCCCAACAAGAAGAATTATCATCAGCGCTCACTGAATTAAAAAACAAAACACAGATGTCGGTTAAATCTCAACAAGAAGAATTGTCATCAGAGCTCAGTGAATTAAAAGAAAAAACAGAGACGATTGTTTTATCTCAACAAAATGAATTATCATCAACAATTAGTGAATTAAAGGAAACTTCGGAAACACTGGTTAGAACTCAACAAAACGAGCTGTCATCAGCGCTTAAAGTATTAAAAGAAACATCAGATATGTTGGCTAGTTCTCAACAGGAAGAGCTCTCATCAACACTTAGAGGATTAAAAGAAAACTCAGAAACATTGGTAAGAGCTCAACAAAACGAGTTATCATCAGCAATCAGGATATTAAAAGAAAGCTCGGAAACGTTAATTAGTTCTCAACATGAAGAGATATCTTCGGCGCTTATGGAATTAAAAGAAAGCGCAGAGACAAAAATTTTATCTCAGCAAAAAGAGCTGTCATCAACTCTCAGTGAATTAAAAGAAAAAACAGATACTATTGCAAGAACCCAACAAAACGAGTTGTCATTAACACTTAGGGGATTAAAAGAAAACTCAGAAACTTTAGTTAGCTCTCATCAAGAAGAGCTGTCATCAACTCTCAGGGAATTAAAAGAAAACTCAGAGACGAAAATCTTGTCTCAGCAAAACGAGCTGTCATCGACACTTCAAAAAATCAGACAGAATACCGAAACTGCCGTAATACAGCAGAAAAACGAAATTGATCTTTCGTTAAAGGAACTTAAAGAAAAATCAAACGCTTCTTTTACAAATCAAATTGAAGACTTAAGCGGCTCTCTTAATAAACAGATGGAAGAATGGAAACTTCTTTGCAAGGATACAGAGCAAAATATCATTTTTGCAAACGAAAAAAGACTTGATGAATACAGTAAAACACACGAAGAAGCTGTAAAACAGCTTATCAATCTGGCAGATGATGCGGCAACACTGGAAAACGAACTTCGTAAATCCATGCAGGAAGTAATTACAAGAATTAAAAACGATTTCTCCGGATTCGAAAATGAATCCAGCGTAAACATGGAAGCTGCCGCCGCTGCGTTTGAAACACAGGCTTTAGCCTTACGCAAAGAGATTGAAGATACAAACAGGGAACTTGACGACATAAGGAAGCAGGCTTCCAATAATGTTTCGGAAAAACTTATCTCCTTTGAAAACACTTTTACAGCAGAGCTTGGAAAACGCGCATCCGAAATGGGAAGACAAATTGCAGACTGGCAAACCGGCATCCTGGAACGTTTCGCAAACAGCGAGGAAAAAATCACGCAGGATTGGCAGACAGCCGAGCAGCGTATCAGTTTGGAGCAGAGGAATTCTGTCTCTGCAATGGCTGATAAATTAACAACAGACCTTGAAAGACTCAAGCAGGAAACATCTGCGTTTGAAATGGGCATTCGGGAAGAATTGCGCAGCGTTGATGAAGCGCGCGCATCATTGATAGTGCAGCGCAAGCACGACCTTGATGAAATTCGCGTTTCTGCAGAAAACGAAGTTAAAACACAAATTGGTCAATATCAAATATCCATGCAGGAGATATTGCGGCAAAAACAAAGAGAATTGGAAAAAGAACTAGAAGATATCAGTATCCGCTGCAGCAACGAATATACATCACTCGAAGATACTGCGCGTAATACACGGCAAAGCCTTGACGATTGGCAGGCTCAGTATTTAGCCAGAATGCGCGAAATGGATGAAAGCCTGGAAAAACTTGGCAGACATTCAAGAGAAGCTGCATCCGAGAATGACGACCGGTTTGCTTTATTCCGCACAAACCTGGAAGATATCCGCAAGGAACTTAGTATTCAGAAAAAGATCATCGACCAGACAGAAGATTTAAACTCTGTACTTGAAAGGCGCAAAGAAGAAATCAATACCGATCTTAACAGGCTGGATCAAAGAAGAAGCGAAATTGCCGAGCTTGAAAATCAATTGAATCATGTAAGAAGGCTTGGAGATGATGTAAACAACAAGATGACCCGCTTCCTCTCCGAAAACCGGCGTATAGAACTTATGGAAGAAAGTTTTGGCAGGCTGTTAAAAACATCCGCCGTAGTGGAAGAAAATCTAAAGTCTGTTACATCTTCGAATGATATTCTCCAGGCAGAACAGGTAAAAATACGAAAACTGGAAGAAGCAATAAAAGATGTCGAAGAAAAATACCAGCGTGTAGAAAAGAAAAACGAAGTACTCGAAGAAACCTCCGAAGCAATCGACCGTAACTTTAAAGCATTGCAAAAAACTGAAGGCTCAGTTAAAAATGCAGAGCAGACAATTTCCATGCTTTCTGGCCAATTTGATAACATACATTCATCAATCGAAGATTTAGCTGCACAAAACGAAAAGGCAACAAATGCCATTGATAAAATTACCGTTCTTGATGAATCTCTTGTCCAGATTGAAAAGCGCATCAATGACATGAACGTTGCCCGTGAATGGGTTGCAAAAACAGAAACCAGGTTAAATGAACTTAACAAAGAAGCAAAAGAACATGTTAAATTGATCAAGGGCCTTTTTGAAAGCGAAAAAGGAAAAACCCCTGTAAACGAAGGGGCTCCGCCGCCGCAGGTTCGCGACAATATCAGAAGGCTGTACGAGCAGGGATGGAAAACCGAGGAGATTGCAAAAGCCATGCAGCGTTCCGTTGGCGAGATTGAACTGACTCTGGAGATAATAACCAGAAGATAATGGATTATACTGCCTGGAATAACTTTGTAAAAGCAAGAGAAAGTTTTCGCAATACAGTTGAGGATTTGTCGTTATCCCTGCCAAACTTAAAGGGTATCCAGCAAAAATTTGCAAACAGCCGCGGCGAAAATTGCGCCTATACGGTGGAAACTCCGGTTGTGTATAATACTGCGCTTGATGACATAACCAATAAAGATAAAGTAAAGCTAATTTTGGTTGCAGATAATCCGGGACGCAGAGAACAAGCCGCAGAAAACAGGCGCTACCTTGTTGGTCCGTCCGGAAAGATAGCGGGCAAATTTTTCCGCGACAACCCTTCACTTGGCATTGACTTTCAAAAAAATGTAATTATCCTTAACAAGACGCCGGTTCACAGCCCCCGTACAGTAGAGTTACGCGAATTATGCCGCATGGAAACTGCCAACGGACAATTAACTGCTGCACTTGAAAATTCGCAAAGAACCATGGCGGAATTGCTTATCAACTTTCATGAAACGCTTGAATGTCCTGTGTGGATAACAGGTTATTCGGAAATGCGAAAAAATGGAATCTTTGAAGTTTACACAGAATCCCTAAAAAAGCTGTATGCGGACAAGAAGGACTTGTACAAACAACTTTTTGTTTTCCGCCATTTTTCCATGAATCAGTTTACTATTGACTTAAAGCAGCAAGCTTTGCCTGGAGAAAGTGTCGCAAAAAGCTTAAAGCGGATTGGCGCGGCGTATAGGGACAGGATATTGTATATGTAAGGTAAAAAGCTGCCTTGCTTATAATTACACCCCCATGATACAATACTCTCATGACAATTAGAATGGATTCACTTATTCAAATACTTGCTCAGGCTCTGGACATGGTTGAAATAGCCTATTTGGGAAGGACAACCAACCATGGCAAGCGGATAGCGGTTTTATGTGCAGCAATGGCACGACGGCTGGGTATGACAGAACCTGAAGTTTCGGATGTAGTTTCATGCGCCCTGTTGCACGACAATGCTTTGACAGAATTTATTTTGCTGCAACAAGGGCGGGAAAAGGACGAAAAAAACTTTGGCGTACACTGTGTAATTGGCCAGCAAAATGTGGAAATTCTCCCCTTTAACGGAAACATTGATGGATACATTCAATACCACCATGAACAGGC
Organism: Treponema sp.; assembly: GCA_031281025.1. Lineage (GTDB taxonomy): Bacteria > Spirochaetota > Spirochaetia > Treponematales > Breznakiellaceae > WQXQ01. The sequence goes on from JAITFY010000005.1 coordinate 32,505, forward strand.
TGACGGACTTGGACCTTTCAAATTAAAAGAAGGAAACTTTCCATTGGGAGCAGAGATCATTGCAGCAGCGGACTTTGTTGATACCCGGTGGAATTTGGAAACTGTTTCTCTGGAGAAACTGCCGTTAGTGCTAGAATATATCGAAACAGAAATTCACCGCCATTTTACAAAACGTGCCGGAAATGCGCTATTGGAAATACTGGACGAGAGAATGTTAGCTTCCCTGCAGAATGGTGTAATTTACGATACTGTCCTGTACAGTATTCCTGTCTGGATCATGGATACAAATGATCCTGCGCTGTTACCATTTGCAGAGCTTATCTCCCGTATCATCGATTATAAATCAGCATCGACAGGTATCCATACACAGCAAATTGCAAACCGCATCTGGCTGATGGCCGAA
>JAITFY010000068.1 GCA_031281025.1 Treponema sp.
AAATGTAATCCACATCGGCTCGGTAATTTGCTCAGAGGGCGCTTTTGCGGTAGTAGGTGTGCCGTATGGTTTATTCTACAGGGTTTTTATCGATTACATTAACCAAGCGCCGGAATACCGGGAACTGCTTGGCGGAAAAACCGTTAAGTATACCATTTACGACTGCAAGGGAGACGGAGCTGCAGGCAGGTCGCTCATCGAGCGGCTTATTCACGACGACAAAGTTGAAGCTTTGGTGGGTATCCTTGGCACATGGAACCTTATCGCTGCAAGGAGCATACTGGAAAATGTAGGAATCCCCTCGGTTTACTTTGGCACTGGTTCAAGCGCTCAGGTTTTTCAGCCGGCAGCCGGAAACCAGCGTTATATGATGGGAGTTCAGCCCAATTACATCACCGAAGGGCGCCACATGTATCTGCGCGCCATTACTCAGTTTGAAAATGTAAGATCGATAGGTGTTGTTCACTCAGCCGGCGATGACGGTATCAGTTTCCGGCGGGGCATTGAACAGCAGGCCGCGCTTGATACAAGGCCAAACAAACCGCAGGTTATTTACCAGTCGATCAGCACTACAGATGCCGCTGCCATAGCTCCTCAAATTAGGGCTATCCAAAATACCGATGTTATAATTGCAGCGGGGAATCAGGCATCATTCAGGGCTATTTATTCTGCATCTTATGCCAATTCGTTTTCGCGCCCAAAACCTGTTATAACAACCTATGTTAACGCATCTCCAACAACCGTGCCTTCCGAAGCGACAAATGCCGATGCCGGCCCGATCTACAGCATGTCGTGGATTCCAATGAGCGAAAGCAATCCCAACAGCGCCGATGCGCAACGCAGGTTAAAAGAAGTAGAGGAATACGTCAGGGTTGTTGACTGGGGTGTTTCAAGAGGAAGAATCCCTGCTTCCCAAAGAGAAGCATTTTACTTTAACGCATTTTCGACAAGCTCATACATAGCGATAAAAATGTTTCTTACTGGGCTTGAACGGCTAAGAGCGGCAAACTTGCCCTTTACTGCGGAAAATTATCTGCGTGTAATGGAAAGAGAACGTGTTCCTGTCGCTTTATCCGGCAGCGTTGATTTTCGTAATGGCCTGCGGATAGGGCTTGATACATTGGCTTTTGTTAAGTATCAGCCGCCGCAAACCGGCAGAAACCCCCTGGATGGTTTTTTTACGGAAGTAGATCCGATGGCATCGATAGAAACGCTTACCGAAAGAGTAAGGGAATAACCTCTTTATTAGTTAAAACGGGCGGTGGCGCAGGCCGCCGCCTTACTGTATGATTCCAAATTTATAATCTACAGGACCTATATCATCTGTCAATGTGGCTGCATTTGCCGGTGTAAGTGTTGCTTCTACGATTACTTCTCCTATTTTTTGAGAATCCACATAAAGTATGATTGACGGCATGGTAAGCCCGTCAGCTTTTACTTCATTATTAAAATCCAAAAAACCCATATCATCAGGATCGTCTATACTCCACTCGATTTCTCCAAAGTGAGCGGCTGCGGTTCTGGGCACCACGTTTGCGTATAACGGAATGGAATAATAACCAGCCTCATGGGTGAAAGGATCATAATCAATAGTGAATGATCTCACGTTTATTGGCTCCATTACCGCATCTTTTGTATCCTGGTCTTCCCACATGGAACTTCCTTCCCAATACTTGATGCCGGAAATCTCAACCGTCGCGTTGGCTACGATTATTCCCATGTATGCAAAGTTAGCGCTATTAGAAAGATACGGGCCAAGTAAGCTAGCGCCTGACCTGACCTGGCTAACCAGCACTTCTTCACCGTCGGGTGTAAGCACTTCAATCATAAAAGCGCCGGGGCCTATAGCCCTTACTCTGTATATGTATTCTTGATCTACAAAACCTTCTACTTTATCGGTATTCCCGTCATGTAAGCCGAGTGATGGGCTAAAACTACCGTACATACTTCCAGAGGAAGCGGTTCCTCCAGTTTCGTCATTGGTTGCGTATCTGGTTTTTAGGCCGGAAACCGTGCCGCGTATTCCGACAAACTGCAAGCGATCCATTGCAGCGCTAGAGCTATTGTCCATTGCTTTGGGATCAGAGAAAGCGCCTACCAAAAAACCATGATTTGTGTTTTCATTTACATCAGGTATTATTCCTGCGCTTCCGTGATGAGTTAATTTAACGCGCATTTCCATTCCATATTCCTGATTCCAGTCCCAAAGGAAGCCCTTGTTAAGGTACACGAATGTCGATTCCCTAAAATAAGGCGCGCCGGTATACATTGTGGCGGTTGGGTTATTGTTAACAATTGTGTAACGATCGTTAACAGCTAACAGCGTTGTGGTATTAGCGCCATCCGGTAATACTTCATCGCTTTCATCGTAATAAATCTGGAAAGCCCAGTTGGTGATATCTATCTCCGATGGATCATCTTTAATATCGATTTCCCAATATACGACCATGAGCTCTCCGTCTTCATCAAGGTCTTCTGCGGTAGCTCTAATTTTGATACTGTCTTCATCAATAATAGCGGTATCACTGATCGTAAGCAAATATCTGACAGGATTTGTTAAAGGAACTATAGATAGCGCAGCAACTTTTTTCCACTCATCTTCACAGGTTTGGCAGCCGCTTTGGTCTTCGTCTAAATGTTCACATTCAGTACAATCCCAGTCCGATGGCCTTACAAGTACAATCGTAAATGAGCCTGATGATGGACCTGGACCAAACCCTCCCTCACTTACTGAACTTAAATATGCGCTTATATGCCTCCTCGCCCCGGGTGCAAGAAGCGGAGGCGGAACAGGCGACAGAAAATTATCGTCTACTCTGCCAGCAAGCAATCCAATGCCAAGTATTTTTATCCAATTGGCAAACAGGGTAACATTTTCGTTAATGCGGAAAAGAGAATTCGCGTTATAATTTGTCTCTGTACCATTAGCATTGGTATTCCAACCGGCAAATGTAAAGCCGCTTCTTGAGAATCCGCTGCTGTTTGGAAGCGTTATATTGTTTCCTATTTTTGCCGTCTGCGCAACAGGCATTGTACCTGTCCCTTCGTTTATATCAAAGGTTACGGTTGCAGAGCCAATATTCCTGTCTTCCCAAATTCTATGGATATCGCCTTCCAGCGGACTGCATGATACAATTATCAGGTATATTGATAATAAAGTTAAAAAAAGCATTTTTTTATTCATTGTTTTTTGCTCCTTATCTATTATCTAAATTTATAGCTGTATCCTACAGCAAATTTACCGTTTGCAGCATTACGGCTAAAACGTACAGTATAATAAACGTTAAAAAAATCAGCAAAAAGAAAACCTGTGGTAAAATTAAATACATTTGCGTTTACTTTGGAAATACTGTCAGAAAAAGTATATTTTGCAAAATTATAACCGCCGCCAACGCTCAAATACCATATGCTTTTTTGTGCATAAGGCATAAAATACCCAAAATGCGCAAAAGGATAATAGGAAGAATATTTGTCAAGAGAAAAAGTATTACCACTTACATCACCAAAAGCAAAATTGTCACCATAACCCCAGCCAAAATCAAAACCAAACTCAATAAAGAAATTTTGAATAAGAGAAAGCGTTCCAGACAACGTACCGATATACAAAGGAGCAGTAAGTGTTGTGCCTACCGAAACACCCAACGTATTAAAACGGGTATTTCTGACTATCTCCGAAATAACAGGTTCCTGTATTTGTTCTATATCATCTGGTATCTGTTCAGGTTCATGGCGTGTAATATGGGTTTCTTCCATTTCAGATTCAGCAATTACTGGCGGCGGCTCAGGGAGGAGCACAAGAGTAAACCACTGTGTTCCTTCGTGGGGGCGGTCAAGAATATCATGAGGAATTATACGAAAACGATATTCACCTGCCGGTAAAGATAAAACAATATAAGTTGATAATGTAAATTCTCGTGAATAGTCTTCGTAGGTTTCGTCTATCAATACGTCAACTTCTATTGCATAACGCCAGGTATGTTCGTCTTTTATCCATGCAATACGTCTTGTGAATAACTGTTCGGAATTTTCGTCTTGTGCGTAGAGAAATGGGGTTATACCAAAAAGTAATAATAGCAATACCACTTGATATTTTTTCTTTACAACCATAAAACCAAAAATCCCTATTTATTTGATATTAAACGATTCAGCCTCTTTACAAAGTCCGAAGGATCTTTTAACTTGATCCCCTCCACAAGCAGCGCTTGATCGAATAACACACCTGATATATCGGCGATTTGCTCTTCATCGTCGATGTCTTTAAGACTTAAAACAATTGGGTGTTCTCCGTTTACTTCCAGAATTGGTTTTGCATCAGCCATAGGAGCTTGCCCCATTGCTTTGAGCATCTGCGCCATCTGCATGGATGGGTCGTTTTCGTCCGCAACGATGCACGATGGAGAATCGTGCAAGCGGCGGGAAAGCTTTACGTCCTTGACACGATCCCCAAGCGCTTTTTTGATTTTTTCGATGACGGGTTTTGCTTCTTTCTCGGCTGCTTTGTCTTTTTTTTCGCCTAATTCTTCGTCGGCGCCGGAACGGTTTACTGCTTTAAGTTCCCAGCTTTGGGAATCAATTTTTCCGTCTTCGCCCGGAGTTTCTTTGCGGTAACTGTGCAGCATGGGAATCACAAGCTCGTCGATATCATCGTCCATGATAAGAACTTCAATTTCTTTGGCACGATAAGCTTCCAGCAATGGGGATGCGCGCAGAGTACGTTCATCGCCGCCTGTTATGTAGTAGATGTGTTTCTGATCGCTTTTCATGCGGCTTACATAACCTGCAAAACTTGTCCACTCTTCTTCGGTTGTACTCTTGAAGCGTACAAGTTCTTGAATCGCACTTCGATTGCCGAAATCCTGGTAGAGTCCTTCTTTGAGTGGACGATTAAAGTTTTCGATAAAGGTTTCCCATTTGGTTTTTGCTTCATCTCCTCCGGAAACTGCATTATCCGCCATCTGTTTAAATTCAGAAAGGAGTTTTTTAACCGAAGCGTTTTTTATGTTAAACAGAATTTTATTTTGCTGTAGAATTTCGCGGCTTACATTGAGGGGCAGGTCTTCGGAGTCGATCACACCACGCACAAAACGCAGATATGTCGGCATCAATTCCTTGTCGTCATCGGTTATAAAAACCCGCTTTACATAAAGTTTAACACCGGGTTTGTAATCCACGTTGTACAAATCAAAAGGGGCTTTTTTGGGAATGTAAAATAAAGTTGTATATTCGATAGTTCCTTCTGCTTTTGTGTGAATGTATTGTAATGGAACATCGCTATCGTGGCCAATTTGTTTGTAAAATTCGTTATAGTCCTCTTCTGTGATTTCCGATTTTACACGGCGCCAAATAGCAGTGCCGGAGTTAATCCTTTCTGTTTTGGTTGTACTACCCTTTTCGTTGCCTTTATCGTCCCACTCCTTTTCATCGCAGGTAAGGTAAATTGGGAAAGCAACATGATTGGAGTACCGCTTGATAATATCTTCGATAGACCAACGGTTTGTGTATTCCGTCCCTTCCTCGGAAAGATACAGGATTACTGTTGTACCCTGGCTGTCACGCTGGGCGCTGTTTATTTCAAAACCGTCCTTGCCGTCACTCGACCATTTCCATGCAGCTTCTTCTGCGGCTTTGCGGGTGATTACTTCGATTTTTTCTGCAACCATAAAAGCCGAATAAAAACCCACGCCAAATTGCCCTATCAGGTTTGAATCTTTTTTGGCATCTTCCGCCAATTTTTCAAGAAACATCCTTGTGCCGGAACGTGCAATGGTTCCAAGCGATTCAATCAAATCGGCTTCGTTCATGCCAATTCCGTTGTCGGAAATTGTCAGTGTTTTTTCATCTTTATTAAAAGAAATATCAATGCGCGGATCAAAACTGACAGATTTATAAACATCATCTGCTACTGTCAAATACTTGAGCTTGTCCAAAGCATCGGAGGCATTGGAAACAAGCTCCCGCAGGAAGATTTCCCGGTTGGAATAAAGTGAATGAATGATAAGGTGCAGCAACCGGCTTACTTCGGTCTGAAATTGATGTTGCGCCACGTGGGACTCCTTGTGTTGGTATTGTATTGTTTAACTTATACTAGTAAAAAGATAATAAAAAGTCAATTGATGAACATATCTTTTCATATTTACGCTTTTTCTATATGCTTTACACAAGGAGTATTTATGTCAACCAAGAAACAGGCTTTAACGGTTCTTGTGACCGGGAGCATTATGCAGCTATTTTTAGGGATCCTTTATGTATGGAGCGTTTTTGTAAGACCGGTCTGCGACGTTTATGGTTGGCATATCGAAAGCGTAAAACTTACTTCATCCTTCATGCTTTGTTTTTTTGTTATCGGGATATTGACAGGCGGTAAACTGATATTAAAAATTGGCTCCGATAAAGTTATCCTTGCCGGCGGGCTTTTGCTGGCAACAGGTATGCTTTTTACGGCACTACTGCCTTTGGAAGCTGCATGGCTAATGTACATCACTTACGGTATTTTGGGCGGATTTGGCGTGGGCGCAGCTTATAACGCAATCATTAGTGCTGTGCAAAAATGGTATCCCAAAAAACGCGGATTTGCAACCGGTATTGTTGTCTGCGCATTTGGATTTTCCACAGTAATATTTGCTCCGTTAATCGAAACACTGGTTAAGTATTACGAATTGAGAAATACTTTTTTGATCCTTGCCGTTGCTTATTTTGTCGCAACAATCTTACTGTTCAGGTTTATCCGTCTGCCGGATAAGGTTTCTATGGCAGCAGCACAAATTGCAGCTCTACCGGAGGGAAAAATCATTCAAAAGAGCGATTATACAATCACAGAAACAATCAGAACAAAGGAATTTTACTTTATCACTATTTCGTTAATGGCAGCGACAGCTTCGTTTTTTATTCTGATGCCGTCTTTTATTGAGCTTGCAGTTGAACGGGGTGTTCCGGCTTTTGGGACAATCATCGTTATGATGACAGGCGTAGCCAATGCAAGCGGACGCCTGATTGTACCTTTGTTATCCGATAAAATAGGCAGGGAAAGCGCTACGTTAACTGTCATTTTTGTGACATCAATCTTTACTTTGCTGTTGCTTTT
>JAITFY010000070.1 GCA_031281025.1 Treponema sp.
TTTTTCTTTTTGTATATTTTTGTGATCTATGCTAAGACCGAGGTAGGGGGGGGTGGGGGGGGGGGGGGGGGGGAGGGGGGGATAACATTAAGTTTTTTCCTTAACCTCCGGTTTCGATAATGTAATGTTGTAAAAAAAACCATAATCAATAAGTAAGCAAAACCAAGTACATACAGTGAAAGTAAACCATCTAATCGAATTGAAACAAAAACCAGCACTCCCAGAATAATTTGCAATCCGCCTAGTACCAAAACCACACCCCGGACACTCAGTCCCAAATTCATTAGCTTATGATGTGTATGAGATTTGTCTGGAGTAAATACACCATGACTGTCACGAATACGGCGCCAGATCGCGGCAATAGTATCAAAAATGGGAATTAACAATAAAGCGATCACATATAACATTGGTAAAGTAGCTGGACCATTTTGACTGTTGAACAGGGGCAGTAATGCCAGAAAAAAACCAAAAAACTGACTGCCGCAATCACCCATAAAAATTTTGGCTTTTGGAAGAGGTGCATTAAAAAATAAAAAGCCAACTATTACTCCAGCAAAGGCAACACAATACAGTACTATCAGAAAATCATTACCGTAATTAAAAAAGATTAATCCTAAAAATAAAGCTATTAACCCGGATACACTCCCCGCAAGACCATCAATTCCGTCAATCAGATTGATGGCATTTGTAATTCCCACAATCCAAACTAAAGTTAATACAAACCACACCGGCTCAGGAAAAATCCAGGCATCAATATAGGTTATTTGTCCAAAGGTATGTCCAGAAACAATCACAATTAACGCCGCAACAATCTGCGCTGACAATTTTAAAAGAGGTTTAAGGGGACGAAAATCATCCACTATTCCAAAAATCAGAATAACCAACAATGCAAAAAAATGGGATAAATCTAAAATATTAAATTCAGCATACGTGAAAAAAAGACGTACAACCAAAGCTACAACAAAAAAAGCCAACGCAAAGCCTATTCCTGCTAAACGGGGAATGTTCTCTGAGTGAATCTTTCGTTTGCATATACGATCAAACCAATTGTATTCATTGGAAATTCTTAGAATTAATGCAACTGCCAAAGAAGAAGTAATAATTGATATTGCAAGAACGATAATAATTAAGTCCATAATATCTGCCTTTTTAAAAAAATAAAAGAACGCAACAAATCCATACCATTAAAAAACGGCATTTTTTAAACAAAAACATAAAAAAACCCTGCCGCCGCCGAAACAGGCTGGCTAGATTTGCATCAAATTGATGCTTTTGCGATTCACGGTATTTTACATTTTTTTAACTTAAAAGTAAATACAATAATCAAGGTTTAATAGTGAAAATTTATCGATACTTCTGTCTGACCGCCAAAGATATTAGAGCCGGATAAATGGGTATTATTGAATGAAAAAATACCGGAAATACCCCCTTTTAAGGTTATATATGAACTAATTGAGTATCTTGCGTCCAAAGATGTTATCAGCTTTGTTTCCGCTGTACCTGTTGGAGTAGCTGCATTATAAGCTTCAGCAGTATTTTTCCAGTCCCAGTATATCTTATGTTCTCCCTGGGTAACTAGAGTGAATTTTCCTAAAAAATGTATTATATTATTGTAAAACAAGGAAACGCCCATTGTTGCCGCAATAGCATCTCTTGGAAAACCCACAAATGAATACAATAAACTATTTATTCCGCCGCTGATATAACGCATGTGGATAAAACTAGCAAAGGGGCTTGGGTTCATGTACAAATATGGATCTGTATATATAAACTCCACAAAAAAAACCGATCCCCATTCGCCAAACGAACGAGAGTGCCGCACTCCGGCTAAATAACCAAGACCGTTAGGCTGAGTTCCCCACCGTTTTATTTTATAGTTGGTAGCAAACTGATTCATTACAAATTGACCATAAACTGCCAAAGATTCTAAAACATTCCAGTTAATCTCCAGAGAAAAAAGCGAGCCATTCATATCCCCCGAACCTTCCGGTTTATCGTTGCCTGCATCCCATGGCGGATAGTTTAACCATGAATAAAAAGAATGAAAAATCATCATGGGATTCAAGTAACGGATTTCCAGTGGTGAATTTCCAACCATAACTCCTTCCATAAGACCGATAGATAATTTGTTAAATAACGAAAAATCCAACCGGTGTAAATAAAAATAACGATGGGTTGTATGTATTAAAGTGTTATCGGTTGCATTTGTCATATCATATATGCCTGTTATATCAAGAGGCATCTGGCTTACCAAAACCGAATATTTAAAAAAATCAGTGAAAAAAGAAAGACGGGCAAATTCGTAAAAGTGTGGATTATCTGATATGGCAAGATTTCCCATTTGCCCTGTACCGTAAGATAAACGATCTCTGCCAAGTTGAAAATTCCACCACGAATTTCCTATAGCCATAAAAGCTCTTAAGGGCATATTCTGCTCAAGATTATCTAAATCATTTTGAAGAACGTTATGTTCAAAATATTTTTGGTTATTGTAAAATACCGGATTTACGGCAATTATAGGTTCCATGTAAAGCTGAACAAAATCTGAAAAATAAAACCTTAAAGGAAGCGACAAAAGCGGAGGTGTTTTGGGGTACTGCGGAAGCCAGGAAATATCGCTGTTGAATCGTGTTCTTGTTTCGATGGTAGAATTAATGTTAAGCATAAATAAAAAACTATCACCGGAAATACTTATGGGAGCTTGCGGATTTAATCTCCTGTTAACTCTGTTAAAAGCTTCCTGCGCCGGAATTGATAAATTGGAAACATCAATTGAATCAAGAAATCTTTTTATCTCGTGGGGAGCAAAAGGCGCAGTAAATGAAAGAATAGATTTGCCCGATTCCAATGACAAATACAGAATATCCTCAAGTACCGGATCCCCTGCTAAAATCATATCATACGGAGAAGAAAATAGAATATTTGTTAATAACATGAAAAAAACAATAAAAAGAAAAAACTGTTTAAAAGTATTCATACCAGTTTTCAATAAGTCCATTTCCCTCCAATACTCCAGAAATGGTCAAGCCCGTTATTGCCAGAACTTAAACCGCGGTTCCAGCCGTATTGGATTCCGTAATCGCCAGATAATTTGAATGTTCCAAATGATGAAGGAAGCTGCCAATTAACGCCGATTGTTCCGCCCAAGCGTGTATCCAGTACAGGTTGTGTCAGAAAAAGGGAAAAACCGTAAGATAGGTGATCATCGATTAAGTACCCATCATCAAAGACAGAACCGTCTTGTTTACCGTTTCTTGGTTCGTGTTCGGCGGAAGCATTGCCATGACGAGTAAAGTACGCTGACACGTTTACATCAACATTGGACAGGATATTCCAAAAAGTCCTTAGAGAGAACCTGTCAGAATTGGGCTGAAGATCTGGACCTATGTTTCTTCCCATGTGGGTATAATTCAGGTAATTTGGTATCCCATGAACGTGACGCTCAGGCTGGTTTCTATGAGTATAAGTGTATGGCAGAACAGCGGTATAGTCAAAATCCAATTTGGTAAGCAAGCTTTTTTCTGGAGTCCAGGAAATACCAATTTCACCTGCGGATTTAGTTTTAATAACACCTGTAAGCAAACTATTAAAATGAAAGTCATCTATATACACCTGACCGTTAACTATAAAAGTGTTAAACGGCCGCCACCTGAAATAAAGTCCAATAAATGCATTGTCATAAAAACCATATACTGCCTGGGACATGAAAAGAAATGTAAATGGAACAAAATATAATGGTTCAATGCGTTCACCATAAGTTAATGTTTGAACTATTCCAAGCTCCAGTGCCTTAACCGGACGGACATTAAAAGCATGAATAATATTGTATTTGGAAGGAAATCTGTCGTCTCCAAAATCATCCGTAGCAGTAAGTGTCTGAAAGAGTACCTCAAACGACCATACAGGTTGCCGGTAAACAAAACTAAAATGCCCTGCCCGCGGAGCTTGTGGGCCAACAATAATGCCATTGTCATAAAACGGACCAAAAGAAGTGCGGCTTAAACCTGCCTGCAGGTAAACATTCGTGGTTCCAAAAGCAACAAGACTTGTCCAACTCTGGAGAACCTTAAATTCGCCAATGTTTGCCCAATCGTCAATAATATCGGGATATGGAGAATATGTCCATGGCACATTAAAATCTTCTCCGGCAAGACCATCTGAAAGTCCAAAAACCGAATAGTTATAACTAACATTAAACCTGGGATTGATATGGAACAAACCCTCGATAAATGGAGCAATAATTGTGCTGTGCTCTTTTTCATTGCCCTGGATGTAGCTCATGATTCCTGGATGCAAAAACCTTGATCCTGGCGCCAGAACTTCCATGTAAAAAGCAGCTTTTTCCTGCGCTTTTAAATCACCGTTTTCAATTACTTGCTCAAGCAATACAGTTATGAGCTTAACGGGATATGGACGAATCATTGGAAGAGATTCTGTTATATAACCCCGGACAAACCAGATATCAATATCTCTATAGAGCTCGCCATTGGGATCATGAACTGTTTGGGCTCCAAGTATCGTGGAAAAAGAAAAAAATATTAAAAAAAACAGCGTTTTAATTCTCATTAACAAATCCAGTAAAGATGATAATGGACAAAAAAGAAAAAATCAACTATTATTTATACAATATGAGTAACGAAATTGAAAAAAACAACATGGATACTGATAATGAAATAAGCCTTTTTGATCTTTTTGCTGTTCTTTGGCGCCGGAAAATAATGATAATTGCCATTACTTTGATTGCCGCTATAGGCATTGTGACTTATTCAATCATATCAATTGTACTGCCTCCGGAAACCTCTCCTCTTCCAAATAGATATACTTCAAGAGCATTACTGCTTATTGATGATAAGACATCGGGAGGAGGCGGACTTGCATCAATGATGGGTAATATGGGCGGGCTTGCAGCTCTTGCAGGCATAAACGTACCAATAACTTCGTCTTTAAGTGATCTTGCAGTTTTTTTGGTTGGTACAAATACATTTTTAGATACAATTGTAGATGAATTTAATTTAATTGAAAGATACAAAATAGAAAAATACCCAAGAACCGGAAGCCGCAAAGCGCTTAGACGAAATTTAAGAGCTTCCTTTGATGACAAAAGCGGCGTACTTACGATCAGTTTCACCGATATAGACCCTGTATTTGCAAAAGATGTTGTAGATTTTACTACATCTCTTCTATTGGGCCGTATTGATGAACTTGGACTTGATAAAAATAAAATTCAAAAAGAAAACCTGGAAATAAATATAACCAATACTTTTGATGATATCATACAGCTTGAAGGAGAATCACGCAGGCTGGAACAATCTGTTGCTTTTGGAAGAGTTCATGCCATAGCCATTGATCTAAACCGGATTTCCATGGAATTGGCAGCCAAACAGCAAGTTTATACACAACTTAAAATACAATATGAATTGTTAAAAGTTGAAATGGCAAGTGAAATGCCTCTTTTTCAAATATTGGAAGCAGCAGAAATTCCCGAACAAAAATCAGAGCCGGGCCGTGCTTTACTCTGTATATTGGTCACATTTGCTGCAGGTTTTTTCTCTGTATTTCTTGCCTTTATTCTAAATTTAATCTCGAATATCAAAAAAGATCCGGAGGCTATGGCAAAATTAAGAGGGAATTATGTTTGATAAATTGAACCTTATAAAAAGATTTAACATTGTTTTTATTTTATTTTTTTGCGTTGGATTAACTGCGTTTGCACAGAATACCGGTAGATCAACAACCACCAGAGAAACTTCCAATACCGGCGGAGATTTAACTACAGACGCTATCGAAGCAAACCGGAATATCATGCTTGCCCGATCCAGCGCAGATTATCGTGTAACGCCTGGAGATATATATACGCTTTTTTATTTAGCCGGTAATGTTCCGGTTACTTATATAATTTCGGTAGATACATCTTATCGTATCCGTGTCTCCAACCTGGGGATTGTTAACGGATCCGAAAAAACCTTTACACAGGTAAGAAGCGAGGTAGAAGCCATTGTTATCAGAAACTTTCCTTTCAGCGGCGTTCAATTGGTGTTAACCCAGCCAGCCATGTTCAATGTTTTTGTCAATGGCGAAGTACAAAGAGCCGAAGAAGTTTCTGCCTGGGGTTTAAGCAGGTTGTCTTCATTGATTAACGAAAATTTAAACGATTTTGCATCAATCCGCGATATTACCATCAGATCGTCCAACGAACAGGTACAAATTTACGATCTTTTTAAAGCCCAACGTTTTGGCGATATAAGTCAAGATCCGTTTTTACGGCCCGGAGACGTAATTACATTTAACCGTATAGATCGCAGGATAACCATTAATGGGGAAGTAGAGCGTCCGGGAAGTTATCAATTGCTTAAGCAAGAAAAGCTTACAGATCTTATAAATATTTATGCCAATGGTTTTACGCCGCTGGCAGATCCAACAAGAATGGAGCTGGTGCGATTGATAAACAGTGAGAATGTAGCCGGTGATAGAATGTTTTTATCAATAAATGATCTGGAAGATAATTTTCCCCTGGAACACTTTGACACTATTTATGTTCCTTCAGTTATCCAGCTACAGCCAGTATTATTTGTGGAAGGTGCAATAATAACCGGAATTGCAGACGCTGCAGAAAACGTTACTACTTCCAATCGTTTAATTGTCCGCTTTTTAACCGGCGAAACTTACGCATCTTTGGTTCGCAGAAACGCACACTGGTTTTCCGAAATTTCCGATACTCAAAATGCTTATGTTCAGCGTAACAATGAGCGCATTCCTATTAACCTTAACCTTGCGCTTTTTGATGCAACTTATCGCGGTATAATAATGATTCAGGACGATGACATTCTTGTTATTCCATTCAGACAGTATTTTGTAACAGTAGCCGGCGCTGTCAGAAATCCCGGACGTTATCCATATATTCCCGACCGTGACTGGGAATACTACATTGGTCTTGCCGGCGGATTTATACAAAGTCAAAATGCATGGGATTCCTTAAACATTGTTGATCTAAATGGGAATCGTCTTAGAAAATCAAATTATATAACCCCAGAAACGACAATAACTGCAAAGTCCAATCACTTTCTTTATCGTTTAAACCAAATAACACCTGTGCTTACGGTTGTCAGTACCATTATTTCGATTATCTTAATCACAAGATAGCCAACATTTATGTTGCCCGCCGCGCTCTAATTGGACGTAATTGTTCAGGGGTTACCTTTTTTGGGTCGTTAACGCCAACTGGCAGTTCCCTGCCTTCCTCTGGCTGAACATCCTCTTCTTCAAACTTGCCGTCTGCGTCCCACAATTCGCTTTGCGGCGGCGGCCCGTCTGCAAGAACCAGCTCATCGTTTTTAATACGCGCCGTAATAAGTTTGGTAACACCTGATTCTTCCATGGTAACGCCAATGAGTGTTCCCGCTCCCGTAACAGTTATTTTATTGTGCGTAATGATGATAAACTGGCTTGTGTCGCTGAATTCCCGCAAAAGATGAATAAAACGGCCAACATTTTGTTCATCAAGGGCAGCGTCAATCTCGTCCAACAGGCAAAATGGACTGGGTTTTACCATGTAGGTTGCAAACAAAAGGGCAACCGCCGTCATTGAACATTCGCCTCCAGACAGCAACCCTAAGTGTTCCAACTTTTTCCCCGGCGGCTGCGCCAGTATTTCGATGCCCGATTCCAGTACGTGGTTAGGATCAGAAAGGCGCAGTTCTGCACGTCCGCCGCCAAAAAGACGCCTAAACATATTATGAAAGTTTTTCTTGATACGATTATAGGTATCCAAAAATAATTTTGACGATTCCTGGCGTATCTCTGATGTCAGATCCAACAGGTCTTTACGGGCTTTTTCAAGGTCGGACATCTGGCTATTTAAAAAGTCGTAACGTTGTTTTGTTTCCGCAAATTCTTCCGGGGCCATAAGGTTTACCGCACCTAGCTCTTTCATTTTTGCACGTACGGCTGCCAGCTTTTCGCGTAATTCCGGCGGCGCTGTAGTAATGGTAAAAATACGTTCTTCAAATTCCAATAGATCCCTTGAGTGGGTATCGCGGAAATTTGCCTGAATGTTTTTAATTTCCATTTCCGCCTGTACCAGCTCTACATGGATTTTATCAAGCGCTTCCTGTACCTTTGACAATTCCGCCATTCGTTTGTTGATTACAACTTTCCTGCCGGCGACATTGTCATTTCTCTTGCGGATATCTTTTTCAAGTTTTTCCAGCTCGGATGTAAATGCTTCTGTTTTTTTCGCGATGCCGGTAATCTCATCCTGAGCGGCGGCAATTCGCCCGTTAATTTCCTCCAGTCTTATTCGATAGACGGCCAGCTCATCGTTAATGTTTTTTAACAAACCTTCCTGTCCCGATAATTCCCGCCTGATAAGCCGCGCCTGGTCTTCTGCAGATTGAGCCTGCGTTTTCATTTGGGCGCGGTTAACTTTCATGTTTTCCAGGGCTGCGCGGTATTCATCGATTTTTTTCATCAAATTGATGTTTTCATCACGCAAGTGTTTTATCCGGTGTCTTCGTTCTTCGATACTGTCTTTCGCAGCTCTGATTTGCGCATCCAATGAGCGTTTTTTTGTGATGATTCCTTCCGGTGCAAGGAATTCGTCAATAAAAGATGCGGAATGTTCACGGTACCTGTTAAAAAGTTCAACCGCTTTGTCCGCTCCGGCAGCGGCTTCGGAAATGCCTGCTGCGATGCTTTCGGCAATGCGCCCCATTTCTGCGCAAATTGTGTTTGACGGATCTACGCTGCAAACATTTGCAGCAGCGGCAAGATCGCCAACCAGTGCAGCACGCCCGGCAAGCACCGTGCGCAAACGTCCCAAAGTGTCACGTAACGCTTCTTCGGCGTTTTTGCGCTCAGCTGCCGAATAACCTGCTTTTTTTAAGCCTGCATCAAGTTCGGCAACAATATCATCGGTTATTTTGGCAAGGTCTTTTTCCAGAGCAGCCACATCTTTTTCTATGTTGAGAATTTCTTCTTCTGCTCTGCGTGCATCTTTTTCATTTTCGTTGATGCGCGAAGAGGCAAGCTGTATGTTTTCTTCAAAGGAACTGATATTATCTTCTATGTTTTTACATTGTTTTTGAAAATCTGTAACCAATGCATCCTGTGCTGCAGCATCGTTTTTTAACTCGGTAATTTTTTGAACTGCCTGTTTTTCACGTTCTTCGTTCTGGCCAATTTTTAGTTTATTTTCGCTGCGCTGCTCGTTAAACAAACGCACTTCGTTCTCCCGTGCGTTTTTTTCCAGCGCAAAACCGTAAATGTTTTTTTGCAATTCCACAAGCCGCGCTCCCATGGAGTTAACTTCATCCATGTTTGCTTCCAGCGCCTTGTTTTCCGCTTCCATTTCGGCACGGATTCTGTCACGGTCGGCAGTTTTAAGCCTGAGTTTTTCGTTCTTTTCGTCTTTTTCGTATCTAAAATGTTTTAAACGTAAAAGCTGGATATCCAATTCATAGTTGAAAATTTCATCCCTAAAATTACGGTATTTAAGGGTTTTTTCGGATTGGGTTTTTAGATTGTCGTATGCACGTTTTACCTCATTTAAAACCAATTCCATTTGACGTACATTTTCTTCGGTTTTTGAAAGGTTGCGCTCCGCCTCAGCGCCGCGCTCCTTGAACCGGGTAATGCCTGCCGCCTCTTCAAACAGATAACGCCGGTCCTCCGGCTTTGACGAAAGTATCTGATCGATTTTGCCCTGCTCCATCACTGAATAGGCAACCTTGCCGACACCGGTATCCCAAAAAAGTTCACGGATATCCTTTAGCCGTACTTGCGCTCCGTTGATGAAGTACTCGCTTTCCCCTGAGCGATAGAGCCGCCTTTTTATCTCGATTTCCGGCATTTCTATAGGTA
Organism: Treponema sp.; assembly: GCA_031281025.1. Classification (GTDB taxonomy): domain Bacteria; phylum Spirochaetota; class Spirochaetia; order Treponematales; family Breznakiellaceae; genus WQXQ01. Next base: position 9,859 of record JAITFY010000070.1, read on the forward strand.
AAAGACCTGTTTCGTTGGCAAGACTAAGGGCAACTTCCGCCGCACCAAGAGGTTTTCGGGTTTCGGTACCGCCGAAAATCACATCTTCCATTTTTTCCGTACGCAGGGATTTCATGGCGTGTTCACCCAACACCCATTTAACAGCGTCAACTATATTTGATTTTCCACAACCATTAGGTCCAAGCAGTGCGGTAATACCATCATTAAACTCAATTTCCGTTCTATCTGCAAAAGACTTAAAGCCGAGAATTGAAAGGCGTTTAAGAAACATAAGTGATTTAATATATCATAAAAGCGGGATCTGGGGAAGTTGTGAATTACAAATCGTTTAAGGAATTTTTAAAAAAAACCACTTGCATAAAATATCAAAGTATGCTTATAATTAGTTTCCGTTTCCTGGTAAAAAATTCTAGGGATTTATTTAATGTGTAAAACCTGTGGATAAATTCTGGAAAGAAAGTGATAGAAAAAACAAAAAAGAAGGAGAAGTCAAAACAGTCAGAAGGTTTTTGCTTGATATTCACTAAGTCCTTGTGGGATAAGGATTTAGCGAGATTTTAACGTATCATGTATTAAGTAGATGTTAATTTAATCATACAAAAACGATAAGATTGTTGACATTATCAATGTTATTCTTGTGGATAACATGTTGATAATTTAAAAGGTTAAAGAATGGCTGACTTGGATTATGAGGGTTTTTGGAAAGAGACCCTGATCCAACTGCGGAATGACCTGGGGGAGGAGGAATTCAGCGGCTGGTTTTCAAATTTGAAATACCTGCATGCTCGGTTTGATGAAAAAACCGGTAAAAACAGCATCGTTATAGGTGTACCCTCTGCTTTTCATCGTGACAAGGTGAGTTCCCGCTATAAAAATGCCATAAGTTCAACCTTACAGAAACTCTCCGACAAAGATATTACCATAGACTTCGAGTTAAATAAAAAAAGCGAAGCAAAACCAGAAAAAAAGGGCATTGAGCCTGTCCAATCAACAAAGAAAGAAAGTATTTCCGCCGAAAAGACAACAAAAACCAAAATAAAACGAGAAAATCACCCTCAACTGCGCGATGATTATACATTTAAAAGATATGTAATCGGAGAAAACAATAAATTCCCGGCAAATGCCGCTATTGCTATCAGTGAAAATCCTGGTAAAGCATATAATCCATTTCTGATATACGGCGGTGTTGGGCTGGGAAAAACCCATCTAATGCAGGCTATCGGCAACTATATTCATGAAAATACAGAAAACGAAGTTATTTATATAACTTCCGAAAATTTTCTGAACGAATATCTGGAAGGATTAAAACCTCAGGAACATGGACGTAATACCATGAAATCTTTTAAGAATAAGTACCGGTATACGGATGTTTTGCTAATCGATGACATTCAATTTTTTACTGATAAACCTGGCGTACAGGAGGAGCTTTTTCATACATTCAACGAATTACTTGATGCAAAAAAACAAATTGTTTTTACCTGTGACAGGCCTATTACAGAATTAAAAAAATTCCCGGAAAGGCTTATATCTCGATTTGGGCTTGGTTTAATGGCCGATTTACAGCCTCCCCGATATGAAGAACGCTGCGCCATTTTAAAATCGGAGGCGGAAAACAAAAAGGTTTCAATACCCAATGAGGTAATCGACCTGTTAAGCAACAATATATCATCGAATATTCGTGATCTTATAGCCGCTTTGACCACATTAATTGCCTATACTCAGTTAATGGGCAAACCTATTACTCTGGAAATAGCCCAACAGCGCTTAAAAACTATTTTTAATTCACCAAGACCTACCAATTTGTCCATGGATAATGTTATCAGGGTTGTTGCAGAGTCTTTTGGTCTTACTCCAAACGACTTAAAAGGCAAAAAAAGAACCCAAAATATTGCTTTTGCTCGTCAGCTTGCCATGTATATTGGCAGAAGAATGACTGATTACTCATACACAGAAATTGGTCAAGATTTTGGAGGAAGGGATCATTCTACGGTATTACATTCAATAAACAAGATAGAAGACAAATTAATTACAGATTCTACTCTGGAATCAACCATAGAAAGTCTTAAGCGTTCTATAAAAGAATTCAGTGCAAAGTACTGAATAATATGTTATTATTATGTGGATAAAAAAATGATTGTGGAAAAGGTTGGAAAAGTTGAATAACTATTAATGTTTTTTGGATGTTGTAAGTGTATACAGGATAATAAATTAACCTGGTTATCCACATTTGCAACTGCTTACTGTTTTTATTATTTATATATATAAATTAATATTAATAAGGAGATGTAAAAATGAAATTTACGTGTAATAAAGAGGTTCTTTTAAAGGAGATATCTATAGCACAAGAAATTATTTCTTCTAAAAATGCTATTTTGATATTATCCAATATTTATCTTGAAGTAAAAGATAATATTCTTATAATTAAAGCCAAAGATATGAAAGTGAACTTTCAAACCGAAGTTCCTGTAACTGTAATTGAACCTGGTGCAACTACTGTTTATGGAGATAAGTTTTTTGGTGTTATTAGTACGTTTCCATATGATGAGCTGGAATTTTCTCAAAAAGATAATTTAGCTATAATAAAACCAACTACACAAAAAAAACCTGAATATAAGCTTAAAAGTATAGCTTCCGATAAATTTCCGGAATTACCGGCTTCTTCTGAACCTTTTTTTGAAATGCCAATTAAGGATTTTAGAGATATGATACAACAAAGTGTATTTGCTGTTTCTGATGATGAAACCAGGTATTTTATGAACGGTGTTTATTTGGAAAAAAGTGAAGATAAAATTATAATGGTAGCCACAGATGGAAGACGTATGGCTTACATATCAAAATCTGCCAATGAAAAAATAAAAGATTTTCCTGGAGTAATAATTCCTCCAAAAATTTTAAATACTGTTTTAAAAAGATCTGGCGATGAAGGTCCTGTTAATATTTCCATTAACGATAAAATGATTTTTATTAATTTTGCATCATATAAATTTTCTTCCTTGTTAATTGAAGGAATGTTTCCTAATTATAAAAAAGTTATTCCAGAAAGCCAGGAATTTTATCTTTCTATTAAACGTGAAGAAATGCTGGATGCATTACGCCGTGTATCGTTAATGGTCGAAAAAAAATCTCATAGGATCTATCTTGGAATACATCCTGGTAAAATGGCTATTTATTCAGAAGAAAGTGAGCTTGGAATTGTAGAAGATGAAATTCCATGTGAGTACGATGGTGAAGAAGTTACAATAGCGCTTAATTACCGTTATCTGGAAGAACCTTTTAAAATTATGACAGATGACGTAATAAAAATACGTTTTAACAGTGCTATAAAAGCAATTACCATTGAGCCCATTCCGGAAAAAGACTTTTTTCATATAGTAATGCCAATGCAATCCTGATTGCAGCTAGAATGTTTATTTCATCTTTGCGGACAACAGCATTCAGAAACCTCGCCGATGCAGAAGTATTTACCGGAGTTAAAGAAGTTTTTCTTATCGGCGAAAATGGTCAGGGTAAAACAAATTTTTTGGAAGCGTTGTATTTTTGTGCTTATGCTTCTTCTTTTCGTACAGTTCGCGACAGTGAATTAGTACGTAACTCTACCACTAAAAGCAGTGAAAAAGATTTTTCCGCCGCTGTAAAACTTGCGCAATCGGATCATGACGAAATACTTGTAAAACACGAAAAAGGAAAAAAATCCATTTTGATTAACGGCAAACCGGCGGAAGACAGAAAAGAACTGCTTTCTGTAGCTCCTACCATTGTGTTTTGCCATGAAGACATGGAATTTGTTAACGGTGCTCCCGAACGGCGCCGCTGGTTTTTTGATCAAACTTTAAGTCTTTACGACCCCGTCTACCTTGACGATTTTCGCCGTTACCGCCGCGTTTTAAAAACGCGAAATAGTTTGCTGCGTGATTTTGCTCAACGAAAAACCACAGACAACCCCGAGCCGGTACTTGAAGCGCTCGATCCGCAGCTTGTAATGTACGGGCTCAAATTAATGGAAAAACGAGAAGCTGCAGTACGGGATTTTTCCGGTGTTTTTAGCACGCTCTACGAAGAAGTCTCCGGCATTTCCGGTATTTCCGCACAGTATACGCAGTCATGGAAAAACCAAACAGAAAGCGAAGTACTTTCACATTTACAGCAGCGGCGTACTGCGGATATGGCTGCAGGCCTTTCGCTTTCCGGGCCGCATCGAGATCGTTATGTTTTTACGCAAAATGCTCAAACTTATGGTGAGACGGATTTTACGATAAAAGCATCTACGGGGCAGAAAAGACTTTTGGCTTTGCTGCTTAGAACAGCGCAAGCCCGCCGTTATTCTGCAATGACTGGAGAAAACCCAATCCTGCTGCTTGATGATGTCCTCCTTGAAATGGACGGTGAAAAACGCCGCAGGTTTCTCTCTGTGATGCCGGCTTACAAGCAGGCTTTTTTTACGTTTCTTCCAGATGAACCTTACGAACGTTACCGCAAAGATGATACGCTGGTTTATACGGTGAAGGATGGTCAGGTAACATGACAAAAACAGCAGGAGAAGTCCTGGCAGCGCTTTTTGATAAGCAATTTGTAGAAAAAGCGCACGGTTACTCAAAGCTTTTTGAATCCTGGACAGATATTACCGCTAAAAACGGAATTGCCGCTGTTGCCGCTCATTCACGAATCAAGAAACTGGAAAGGGGCATCCTGTTAGTTGAAATGGATCACCCTGGCTGGAAACAGATCCTTCAGACAAAACAAAGTAAACTATTAAATGATTTTCGCTATCGTTTTCCAACGATGAACATTACGGGGCTATCTCTGATGCTCAAGCCTTAAATCGTTCCTCTGAAATGGGTATTTTAAATTTTTTAATAAAGGTGTATAATGTTGGTTAGTTAATAGCTCAAGGAGTTTATTATGATTAGGTATTTTTGCAAATCTCAATCTAAAGCTGCTGTTTCAAAAACTGAAGTTTTGGTATTTATTCAATTTTGCGTTTTTTTGATTGCTGTAATATTGTCATCTTGCGCTAGTGCTAGTCCGTCGATGGAGGCTCCAATGGCGCGTGATTCTGTGTTAGGTTATAGATCTTCCGAAGTGTCTATCGATGAAAGAATGGTAACTTATTCTGTAACATTGGGTTTGTCTGTCAGAAATACCGAAGAAACCAGAAGTATACTTATTGAACAGGTAAGGAATAACGATGGGTTTATTGTCAGGGAATCAGATAATTCAATTACAACAAGAATTCCATCCGGAAATATGGATAATTTTATAAATCACGCAAGGACACTTGGTAATATCGAAAGCGAATCAAAAACAGGTACAGATATTACAGATCAATATAGAGATAATGTTATTAGATTGGATAGTTTAAAAAATGTACGTAATAGATATTTGACATTACTTGAACGGGCAGATACAGTCGCTGATATTTTAAGTATAGAAAAAGAACTTGAACGAGTAAACACCGAAATTGAATTACTTGAGGGTCGAATTAGGCATGCAGAATTAAGTGTAACATATTCAAACATCACTGTAAGATTCAGAGAAAAAACAAAACCTGGTCCTGTTGGGTGGGTATTTGTCGGATTGTATCACGGAATAAGATGGCTTTTTGTGTGGAATTGAAATTATAAAACTTCCTACTCAAACAGCTTTACTTTTCTCTCCAAGTAGCATATACTTTGATTGTGACCCTACTCACGTTATAGGCAACCTGTGTCCTGCCGGACACTTTGGGTTGACCCATGTATAAGGCTGGAATGGGCAGTCTTATTGCCTCCTTTTTAGGGGGCGTTTTTGTGACACATTCGCTACTCTAAGACACGCATTACTTTTTAACGAGGACATCTATGGATGTTGTCTATCTTTATCACGATGTCAATGAAACGCGGTTTCCTCTTTATGGCTACGATCCTGATCTTTTCCGTTTATTGGTTAACAAGGGTGGTGGTTTCTGGAATAAACCAAACTGCGAAATTGTTTTTAAACGTCATGTTGATGCTGAAAGACTGGGCGTTTTCCTTTCTGGTACTCCTCTTGTGCAGGTTGAGGAAAGCTCGCTGGACCAGCCTTTGGTTCGCGGTTTTTTCGAACGCCCCTGGGGATCTGAAGAAAAAAACGCCGCTGCATTTTCGGAATACTCAATGGCAGAAACTCAATCTTTGGAGTCCGCATTTACAGTTTCGCCTTTTGCTTTTCCTCACGCAGTTTCTCTTCCCGAAAAACTTTCCGATCACTGGCTGAATCTGCTGGAATTGGAGCTTGGCGCCAGAAAGTACAGCCCTCAAACTCGCCGCGCCTATGTCTACTACAACCGCTTAATTTGCCGCACGCTTCAAAAAACTCCCGAAGAGATAAGGTCAAATGATGTAACTGAATTTATAGCTCTAATGGAAAAGACAAAAGACTATTCTGCTTCTGCGATGAATCTTGCCATCAGTGCAATCAAATTTTTCTTTCGAAATATATTAAAGAATGATAGTATCAGCGAACAACACCGCCCAAAAAATGACAAGCGGCTTCCATCGATTCTTTCAAAAGACGAAATTGTCAAAGTTCTCAGCATGGAGAAAAATCCCAAACACCGTCTTCTTCTGATGCTTGTTTATTCGTCCGGCTTGCGTGTCAGCGAAGTAGTTGCTCTTAAAAAGGAACACATCGATTTATCCCGCCGCATACTTTACGTAGTACAAGGGAAAGGCCGAAAAGATCGCATGACACTTCTTTCAGATAAAGCCGCCCAATTTCTGGAAGAGTACTACGATTTTTTTGGAATTGAAAAGCTGCTTTTTCCTGGTCAACCTCCAAGCCGCCCTTTATCAATCCGTTCCGCCCAACACATTTTTGAAAAAGCCGTCCGCCGGGCCGGAATAACCAAAAAGATCACGATACACGGTCTTCGTCATACTTTTGCAACGCATTTACTGGAAAGCGGCACCGACATTCGTTACATACAAAGTCTTTTGGGTCACGCCAACATACGCACCACCGAACGTTATACCCACGTTGCCAAAAGAAGTATCTTGAAAATAAAAAGTCCATTGGATAGCATTTGATAATGGAACAGCGAATATTCGATATCGCCAAAAACAAATTACTCGAAAAAGATAAACGAATTACTAACCAAGAAAAAATCAGGTTTTGAATTCGGAACAGAACCAAAAATAGAACTGATAAATAACTTTATTCGCAGGTCTGGTTTAATAAATTTCCTTACGAAAAAGTCGCGGTATTTACTAAGAAACCTTGCACTCTCATTGTGAGCGCAAGGTTTTGTTAATATTATCGATTTTCACATTTTTATACCAACCAATGAATAACACGAAGTATTTTTCAGGTTATCTTCAAGAAGGTAATATTATGTAACAGTTTTTATTGTGTCTTTTTAAGGGAATTTGTGAAATTAAAGTAAGGGTTGTTAGACAAAATGCCAATAATAATGTAGTATAGTATTATAGAGTTAAATGTATGAATAAAATTTATGTTATGACAGTTTTAATGGTAATTGGGGGAGTATGCTCCGCTATGGCTCAAGATTTAATTGTTTTGAGAGATGGAAACATGATTGAGGCAAGAGTAGTCGAAATTTCTGAAGAGGAAATTAGATACAGGCGTTTTGATAATTTACTAGGGCCAATGTATGTTCTATCAGTTAGCAGAGTTCAATCCATTATATTTGAGAATGGTATTATTGAAGTCTTTAATGCTGAAGAAATACAAACTCAAAGTCCAATAAACAGAGCTTACACTCCACCAGTACCAACTACACCGGAAATTGCAGAAAGCTACACAGTAATTAGTGTAATAGGTCATGTTCAACGAAGTATTGAAGGAAGTTGGACAGATGTTAGAGTAGGTGATATTCTTAGTAAAGACACTTTAATCCGAACAAATGCAAACTCTTCTTTAGTTATAACAGATGGAAATAATACAATCACTATTCCTGCAGGTGTTTTTCAGAGAATTAGCTCACTTACTGAAACACAAAATGCTAATAGAACAGCTAGACAAATAACAACGCAAATAGCAACTGCCAACAATAATGATAAATTGGTGGTAGGAATAAATGCAAATCCAGCAGGTTTATTATTTTCAGGTTTTTCAAGCTCAATAGAATTTACGAAAGGAAATTTTAATAATGAAAATAATTTAATATTTCCATCAACAGGTGGTTTTGGATTATTAAGCACATTCAATCAATATTGGCATAGTCAAAATGGTGGTGCATATTTGGGTGGAGGTTTAGGATATATATTTATACGAAACACTTCTAACCTCTTTACACTTGGTTTAAATGCTGGTTATAGATTTGTAGCATCATCAGGGATAATACTTCGTGCAGGGGGTTATATTGGTTTGGGAATTACAAGTGATGATATAGAAATATATTTCAAACCAGATTTGGTATTAGGGTATAGTTTTTAATTATAAAAAGTACAATAATGCAATATTGGCACTTCGTCTAACACACGATTAGCGCAAAACCGCCTATTCGGCGGTTTTGGGTTACAGAAATTGCCAGTCGGGCTATCG
>JAITFY010000009.1 GCA_031281025.1 Treponema sp.
TCTGTTTCCCATGCGGTGGTGTTGCGAAGCCGGGGATTAGTCCATGCATAGTCATTAACAGCAGAACCTAAACCAGTATTTCTCAACGGTAATCCTTTATCATCATACCCAACTGCTTCAGCCCCATAAATAATCCCACTGTTTTGTTCTCCGTTAATTGGTGTTTTTCTAAAAATAGCTCCGGAGCCACTATTTACATATACGCCACCGCCGTCGCTATTTGCAATATTGCCACTAACTATTCCGCCATGCATAGTAAAAGTTCCAATATTCATAACAATAACACCACCACCTACAGAGTTGGTAGCAGTATTTCCTCTAATCTTTCCCCCATACATAATAAAATTTCCACCGTTTTGAACTATTCCACCTCCGCTATTCGCAGTATTTCCATCGATATTTCCTCCATGTATAATGAGATTTCCATTAGATGAATGAATACCTCCACCACTAGTTGAAGTATTATTAATTATTTCTCCGCCATACATGCTAAAGGTTGCATTCGAGCCAATACTAATACCACCACCAAGAGATGCTGTGTTTCCAGTAACCCTTGCCCCATCATTCATCACCAGCGTTGCATCTTGATTTACCCTCACAAGAGAAGCGTTATTCGCACTACGTCCGACAAGCGTAATATTCTCATCAAGGGTAAGAGAAACACCAGCGTTAACAGTAAACATACTTCCATTTGAACCAAGTGTGACTGTTCTTTCACTGCCAAATCCCTGTAAAATTATCCCCACAGTTCTGCCTGAATAACCGAGGGTCGCAGGTGAAATGGTTTCATCCGCACCAAGTACAATGATAAACTCGTCGCCAGTTACAGCATTAGCAGAAATCCATGTCAGGGCGGAGGCAAGGTTTTGATTGCCAATTAATTCGCTTCCACGCCATAACCCGGGAGTTAGGGTTTCGCTGGGCATTCCACTTGCAGTTGGTCCAAAGTTCGAAATACCGTTGGTGTTTTTGGCTCTGAGTCGCACATGGTATGTAGTACCGGCAATCAGCCCGGTAATGGTAGCCGTTGTTCCGGCAGTTGTTGTAGCAAGCGTTGTTGCTGTTCCTATTCCGTAATAAACTTCGTATTCATCAGCACCGGCAACTGCTGCCCATGTAACTGTTAATTGGTTAAGACCAGAAGTTAAAGTTGGCGCTCCCGGTGTTCCAAGTGGCCTGCCACTTACTACTGTGCTTGTGTTGCTTACACCGTTGGCATTTCTTCCCCTGACCCACACAAAATATGTTGTGCCGTTTACAAGACCGCTGATCGTTGCAGCAGGTTCAAAAACAATTTGCGAAGGATTGCTTGGAATTGAATTAGTTGTGCTGTAATAAACTTCGTACTCATCTGCTCCGGCAACAGGAGCCCAGCTCAACGAAAGCTGATTGTTTCCAGCATTTAGTGAAACAACTCCCATATTGCCAATTGGAATGGCTGCTGCTGCACTACTCATTGATCCCGTCCCGCTTGAATTACTGCCCCGTATCCACACATTATAACTTGTACCATTCACAAGGCTAGTAATTGTTGCCGATGTCGAAGGAGCGTTGATTGTTTGAGATGCAATTTGCGGTGGATTTACTCCGGTTCCAACAAACAATTCGTACTGATCCGCGCCGGCTATGGTTGTCCAATTTACGGCAATTTGAGTATTTCCCGTTGTCAAAACAGGAGCGATGGCATCGGCGATGGGTCTGCCGTTTGCAGAGGGACTAAAACCGCTAGTGCCGGTGCTATTTTTTGCCCTTAGCCAGATAAAATACGTGGTTCCATTGTTTAAGCCGCTTATGGTTGTAAAAAGCGACTCGCTAATATCAGCACCATGTTGTAATGCCGAAGCTGAGTTGTTTACAGTAGCCAGCCAAACTTCATAAGCTGTAGCTCCCGTTACCGCCTGCCAATTGATGCTTATTTGTTCACTACCAATAACTACTGCGGGCGCTGCTGGAGCATCCGGCGGAACAGCAAGAATCGAAGGCATTCCGCTTCCCGCGGGACTAAAACCGCTTGTACCAACATTGTTTTTTGCTCTTATCCACACAAAATAGTTAGTACCATTAGCTAATCCGCTGATAACTGCCGACAAACCGTAAACATCATCTCCGTATTTTGATGCCAATCCAGAATTATTTGTTGTTCCAAGCCAAATTTCGTACATCATTGCCCCAACAACAGCCTGCCAGTTCAGAGATAGCTGTCCATTTCCAGCAGAGACTGATGGTGCTGTTTGTGGTGCGATTGGCATTACGGTAAATATCGATGGTGTTCCGCTTGCATAAGGGCTAAAGCCGCTTGTACCAGAACTGTTTTTTGCCCTTAGCCAAATAAAATAAGTGGTTCCATTGCTCAAACCGCTTATGGTTGTAGAAAGCGAAACACTGATATCCTCGCCATGTTGTGATGCCAAAATTGCGTTGTTTGCTGTAGCCAACCAAACTTCGTAAGCTGTTGCGCCACTCACTGCCTGCCAACTGACTCCTATTTGTCCATTCCCAATAATCACAACGGGCGCAGCCGGAGCTTGCGGTGCTGCGGCAAAAACAGAAGGCATTCCGCTTGCTGTTGGGCTAAAATCCGATACACCATTTGCATTTCTTGCCCTAAACCTGACAAAATAAGTTGTCTCATTGGTTAATCCGGTAATAGTTGTCGTAGTTCCAGTGGTTGTAGTTGCAAATACTGTTGGTGTTGGGCTTGTTCCGTAGTAAACTTCGTATTCATCTGCTCCGGTAACGGCTGCCCATGATATTGTTATCTGTCCTACACCGGGGTTTATCGATGGCGCAACTGGAGTTCCAAGCGGTCTGCCGTTTACAATTGTACTTGTATTGCTTGTCCCGCTGAAATTCTTTCCTCTAACCCAAATAAAATAAGTTGTACCATTTACAAGATCATCAATTGTTGCTGTTGTTGCCGTGATTATTTGTGCAGGGCTTGCAGGCATTGTGCTTGTGGTGCTGAAATATACCTCGTACTCATCTGCTCCGGCAACAGCACCCCAGCTTAACGAAAGTTTTTGATCGCTTGCACTTATTATAACAACGCTCATATTGCCGATGGGTTTTGCAATGGATGGGCTGCTTATCATTCCAACTCCAAATGTATTTCTGCCTCGTATCCACACATTGTAATTTGTGCCGTTAACAAGACCGGTAATTGATGCCGATGTTGCAGAGGCATTTACGGTTAAACCGGCTGTTTGTGGTGGGTTTACATCGACTCCAAAAAAGATGTCGTAAAATTCTGCTTCCGGCATGGCATCCCAGCTTACAAAGATTTGAGCATTCCCCGCAGTCAAGACAGGAGCAACAGCTGGCATTAAAATTTCCCACATGGCATACAAATTTACAATTCCATCTGGTTCTTCTGTCAGATTTTTAACACTTTTCTGATCTTCAAATTCAACAAGACCGGATACGGATTTTGCCCATCCAATAAATTTATTGTATGGATTGATAAAAGTATTTGGTTTAAGGTTTTGTTCTTCATCATAATAAAAAACATGATCTTCCATACTTCCGCTTCCGCCATTTGCATTATAAATAACCGTAAAAGTATTAATGTTCCATTGTGCGTATAACCTTATGATGGCTCCTGTCTCTTGCGTCAAATTACTTACGCTTTGCGTATCTGTAAATACCACAGAACCCGAAGGCGTGTTTGCCCAACCTGCAAAGCTAAAGCCTGTGCGGGTAAAACCAATTGCATTAAGATTTTGGGCAGTACCGTAAACATGATGCGAATTCTCCATTTGTCCGGTTCCGCCATTGCTGATGTAAACGATCGTATATGAAGGCGGTTGAAAAGACTCGCCCAACTCGCAGGTACCAAGAGCAAGAACGACTAACGTCAATACTATACATTTCTTAAACATATTTTACTCCGTAAATCTATGGGAAAAACCAACAGCGATTTTATTACTTGCAGAATTAAAGTTTGTCCGCAGGGTATAGGAAATATCAAACAGATTCCCGATGTTAAAACCAATGGTAAAATTCGCTGCAGGGTATCTTTTTGACCTGGAATAATCGTCAATGCTATACTCAGCCATCATAAAGCCGCCGCCTGTACCAATGTACCAGCCGCCTTTATTGGCAAAGGGAAAAAACATGGCAAGGTTTGCAAATGGATAGATGGAATAATAGTTTGCATTTTCTACGCCGGTAATAAAACCAACATCACAGCCAAGTTCAAAGAAAAAAAATCGCAAAGGTGCAAGAGTTCCACGAATCGTTGTTGTTAACCAAGGGTCAGCTAACGAAGTTCCGGCGGAAGCGCCAAGACTCCAAAACTTTGCCGGATCTCCAAAACGGATAGCCCGTGAACGTTGGCGATTTAGATATGTTATTCGTTCAACTGCATTTTCAGGATCAGTCAGAAGCAAAGCAAGTTCCGCCATTAGTGTTATTCCATCGGCAACAACTTGATAGTCCAAAGTATTTCCAGTAAGCAGGCTGCCATCTTCCACATGGAGTATTTGAGCTGTAAACATATTGATATTGCCAAGACTTCGTGCTTCTGCAGAAAGTACAAAATCCGCATTAACAGCTTGCCCAAGCGCTTTTGCTTCTTCTTCGGCTGTATGGCCTGCCATCTGAAATTCCAATTCCTGCATAGCCGCCTGCATAGTGGTAGTTCTGGGTAATACCGAGTAAACACCGGTATTGATAATTTCGATGGCCAATATTTGCGCAAGCGTTTCCGCATCCTGAATATCAACCCCGATATTTGCGATGTTAAAAGGAGCAATGGCAAGCCTTGGAAGACCTGTAGTTTCCTTTCGCGAAGCGGCAATCATATTTCTGGATATTGCAGGCAGTAACCGGCGGACATCCTCGATTTTCCGGTATGTGCGATAATCTCCTGCCATTTGTTCAAATGTCTCAACATTAACTATTGTAGTAATGACAAGATTTCGATTTCCAAGGCGGCGTATGTGCCCCGAAACCACAAAATCAGCATTAAGCAAGCGTCCCAGCCGAGCTATCGTATCGGAATCGGTATAACCGGTTAGTTGGAAGTTCTGCTCTGCAACCAGAGCATTAACCGCACTGGTGCGGGGAACTACGGTAAAAGCACTTTGAATGTCATTTTGCAATGAAAAAAGGGTTGCTATGGTTTCACCATCTCCATTTGCACCGCCGGTAAAGGGCAGTATCCCCAACCGAGGTCTTTCTTGTGAAAACGCAACAAAAGCACAGCTCACAAAAAACACAAATAAAAGAAGCATTTTTCGCATATTCACCCCTTTGTAATAAACAATAAAAGACATAATTATGTCCAAAATACATTATACACATAATTATGTGGTTTTGTCAATTTACACAGCAATAAAGTGTTATTGAGATAATAAACAACATAATAATGTTATTTTTGAAATATGACCGATTTTTCAAAACGATTACGCTCTGAGATAGAATATATTGGCCTTAATCAGAAAGAATTTGCTGCAAAAGTAGGAATAAGCAAACGAGCTTTGGAAACTTATTTAGGAGCGCAACAATCCATTCCATCTGCCGACGTAGCCGTAAAAATCGCTGCTGTTCTTGGTGTTTCGGTGGAATATCTTGTAACCGGCAAAGAGTACAAGCAAACTGTAGATATTTCCAAATACCTGCAATTCAGGGATTTACTAGACAATTTGGCAATCTTGCCGGAGGAAACCCTTGAAACCATTAAAGTTGTGATAGAAGCATTTGCGGATAGTGAACGAAAGAAATAATGTTAATTGCAAATAATTGCCACTAAATCAACAACCAAAAATTAATGTGAAAATTTCAAGCTAAAATCATTTGTCCAGGAATCCTGCGGTTTTAGAGAAACGGTAAAAACCGGCAATACCCGGCTTGCCTGGTATAATTCGTTTTTAAATAATGGAATAAAATGAGCGCAAAAAGAACAGCTGGAAGAAAGCAAAAGCTGAACTTCGTTTTTTACATCCAGGATTTTTATTACAGAGGTGTTAATCTGCCGTTCATAACGGATATCCTTTCCGCCAGAATCATTTGTATAAAATCGGGCATATTCTTCGCCAATACCTGCAAATGAAACAACAATTTCCGGAATAAACATAAATTTTTGCAATTCGCTGCCTGTGTTCTTTAAAGTATACAAAACATTTATCGTATCTTTTTTTATTGTATAACATTTATTAATTTCTATGCTGCCAAAAGGAATATCAGCGCCTGATGCAGCAAGTTTAAAACACAATTTTCCTTTTTTGTCCTGAGTTATCGCTTCATATTGTTCATTAAAACAATGGCGATTCTTTTCATCGTCTTGCCAATTATAAGCCGGTTTTGTATCAATAGAAACAATCACATCAGAAAAAGAAGTACACCGGACACCATTTTCGCCCGAACCGCAGTCAAGATAGTTCCAGTCCTTGGGCAGATAATCAAGTTCAAAAATACTTGCTCCCTTTTGCTGAATATAACAATTTAACAGGGAATCCTGGAACAGATATTCTTTAATACCGTCAAAGTCAAAATCATACTGAATAAAAGAAGGAGTTGTTTTTGTTTTTTCTCTTGTAAGTTTTTCCGCACGTAAAAGGGAACTGTAAGCTGTCTTTCTAAGTTCATTTCCAAGATAACCGTTACACGGAGAAAAGAAACATGAATCTTGCGCTTTCCACAGTTCTTCTCTTGCATTTAATTTCCTGGATTTATCTCCTTTTAACTGGTTAATAAGAACATTTGTAAAAATCATTTTTGAGTAAAGATTATTTGCCTCATCATGTTCAATAAGAAAACGGCGCGGCGAAAAACCATTAACAAGGGCGGAAGAATTCGGGAAACTTGCTTTTTTGTACCTGGTATGATTCCTTAATAATTTGGAAGGCAGTGTTGTTTCTATAATTTTTTCGGAAAGTGATATTTCCTCAAAAAAACGATTCCATGCAGTATCCGGCGCTTCTTCTGGCGAGGATGCAACTTTTTCCGGAAAAACGCACACAACTTTTTCGCCGTTTGAATGACGGTTTAAAGGAGATTTGAATTCTCTTTCAATTTTTTTATACAATTCATTAAACACATGAGAAAAACTTTTTTCGGCGAGCTCTTTTTCCAAAGACAAAGAAACAGGAAAAACTGTAATAAGTTTTCCCTGATCTTCGGTGATACATGGCGAAAAAAGAGAAATACCTTTCATTCCAGCCTGTACAAACTGATCCTGCGAGAGAAATGTATAAGTCATGTCGCTTGCACAAAGCGTATTTGCAAGGTGCTGCTCCCAAACCATACCTGGTATCCAGCAGCCTTGCGGACGCTTGCCGTAATGTTTTCGCAAATAGGTTGTCATAAGCTCTATTTGCCCAATCCTGTCCTGCAAAGGTATCAATGTGAACATGGGCTCATAAAAACCGCCGCCCAGTATTTCTGCCTGTTTTCTGTTAATCATATCTTCGATTAGCATAAAAAAGCCAGGATGTGTTCTTTCTACCCAATAAAGTAAAACACCCGAATAATGCAGTACTGCCCGGATATTTGAATAACGGTAAAGGTTAGAGACAAAAGGACGCATTCTGGTTTCGTATATATGTTCAAATTCTTTTTCTGACGAGCTTGAAGGAACATGAGCATGAGAACCGATAATCAGGCTTACCTTGCCCGGAATATTCTTCTTTTCTTCTTTCACTTTTAGCCAATCATCCTGAATAATAACAAAGATGCTGTAGTAAAAACAAGGGATAACATCCCCATTGTTATAAGAACCAGCGGTTTACCGCGCAGAAAAACAGGAACAGCTTCAAGGGTTGCCCTTTTTCGAACTTCCCGAATAATCAAGTTTATAATTAATATACCTGTTGTAAAACCAAAAGATAAAATAAAAGTTTCCAAGAAACTATTTGCCAAAACAACACATAAAAACAAAGCCACTGCTGTAATACCGTTTGGAAAATGGACAAAACCTGTATCTTCAGTTTCTTTTTTATAAATATAACGAAAAACAAGGTATTCAAAACCATCATAAAATATTGAACTTACAGGAAATAACAGTATATAAACAAAAATTCCGCTTATCAGGTTAAAGACAATTTTGGAAAAGAAGAACCACAAAATTATTACTGAAGAAAAAACGATAAGAATTTTTATAAGGGATGATACAGCAAAGGTATTTTTTGAGTCAACAGCTCCATTAATGCCAAGTCCGCATTGTAGAAGCAGATTAATCGTTACACAAGAGTAAATAAAAAAAAGCAACAGCGGCACTCCATTCATTTATTATCTCCCGGATTAATTCTATCTTTACCAAATTGATACAAACAAATGATATAACCCAAAACAAACAAAGCGCCTGCAGAAGAAGCAAAAATACGAATTGGGAAAAAAGAATTAGATGCAAAATGCATTATCGTTACCATCCCGCTGGAAGATCCCGGAAGTGACAAAGAAGAATAAGATAAAGGCTCTCTTACAACAGCAAAAACAACAAGCAAAACAGCCAAAGATGCAGCCTGAGAGACAGCATCTGATACATGCTCAAAAATATCTCCTTGATTTCTTTCGTATTGTAATTGAATTTGTTCCATTATACCCGTACTGGTACAATACAGCGGCACCAGCAAAAGCAGCATAAAGCTTTCAAAAGCTGCAAATGGGCACATAAACCAGAACATTAGAAGAAATGTACTGCCAAAAAATGCAGACAAACAAGTAAAGAGAGCTTTCCTTCCTTCTGCCGGGAAAAACTTTTTTCCCATTGCAGATAACAAAAAAGCAAAAGAAAAGGTAGAAAGGCCAAATACCCACAGTAAACTGCCTGCAACAGTGATTGCCCACGATAAACGCGCAGAAGCCATTATTAAAAGACCAGCGCCGGCCAATCCGCCAAGGGGAGAAAGAGAACCCCAAAAAGAATATTGACGGTTTATAGTCATTCTCTATTTCCTTCTATCCGGTTAATATACATCTGCAAAATACTCTGCGGCAGCGTATCAAAAACATACACAGCATGAGCGCTTAATGGAATTATCTCGGAAACCTTTCCATCTTGCGAGACTATCGCTCCAAGCGGAATCATGATTCCATCCCTAAAGACCGAAAAAACAAACATAAGATCTGTTGAATTGTGCATTGAATACCAGTATCCAAAAAGATTAAAGGCTTGCCTATTTGCGCCTTGTGGTCTTTGCTGTAAAGATCCCGAAAGACGGCGCTGGTCATTATTTCCCATAAATACATTGTTAACTGTCCGCATAAGATAATTAGATTGTAAATTTGAAGTAACAATCCACAACAGGGAAGTAATCAACAGCAATCCTGCAATCCAGGCAAAGAGAGCTGCTTTGTCTTTAAAGTCGCCAGGATTATTCATAAGATTTTTTCTCCCGAATTACCTTGATCGTTTAGCCTAAAAAATGTTTTATCTTCTATATACCGGATTATCACCGTTATACAATTAACAATCGCCAAAGCAACAAAAACACCGGAATATTCCATACACATATAACGAAAAAACCACGAAAGAAAAGCAGCAATAATAACAGAGATTAAAATTCCCGGTTTTAATTTAGCGCTGCTTGAAGGTTCGGCAGCCAGGATGAACGCAACCGCAATTGTCCCGCCGGAGAATATCCCATACAATACATCTCCATTCCAAAACATTCCAGATACATCTCCTGTTATACGAATAAAAAAACCGTAAACAGCAAGAAAAACCAGCGGTATCCAGCCTCGGTTTATCCCCGCAGCGGTAATAATAATTGTGCCAACCAAAAGCGCAAAAAGCCCCCTGTCTGCAATGATACCAGGATTATTATTAAAAAGAAGATTAATATATCCCGCTGGCATTTGTACTCCGGTAATGGAAAAAATTGAACTGTTTAAAAATCCAGTAATTGATATATCTATCGAACTAATATCTGTTGTATAAATCATGTCCGATATTGATGACGATGAGTGTGCAAACGTATCTAAAAAAGCAGAAGGCCACGAAAAACGGATAAAAAGCCAGCCGCCAAGTGCAGGATTAAGCCAATTAGAGCCAAGACCTCCAAAACTGTACTTTACAACCGTTATTGCAAAAGCACTGCCAAAGGCAGCATAAAACGGATTTATTTGATTTGGAAGAATCAGGCAAAGGATTAACGCTGTAGCTGCCGCACTTCCGTCTTTTATTTTTGCTATTCCGTAATTTCGCTTTGTTAATAAAAATTCAACCAAAAGAGCCGAAAACAAAGCAGAAAATGCGATGACAAGAGATTGACCTCCGTCACTGAGCGCAGACTGCAATATACAAAAAAAAGCGCAAATTGAGATTAACCACATTCTGCCTTTACTGGAATAGGAAATATTAATCTGAGGCTTATTCAAAAACAATAACTTTCGTTCAGGCACGCAAAGCCTCCTGTTTTTTATCTAAAATTGTTTCAGATAACGGCAAAGCAGATGGACAAACGATTTTACAACAACCGCATCCATGGCAGCTTGTCCTCCAGGCATTATCAACAATGTTTTTTTTCAGGCGTTTGTAAATATACTGAGGATCAAGCCCGACAGGGCATACCACTCTACATTCACCGCAATTAATACAACTTTGCTGTCCATGATTTGCAGTCTGTGTTTTTGTCATTGCAACAATCGCATAACAGGATTTTGTGACAGGTTCATCAAGATGTATCACCTCTCTTCCAGAAAGCGGAGAACCTGTAATAATTCTTTCAAGTTTACCGGTAAAACCGCCGCATTGTTCGATAACATCGCCAATTCTGGTTCCTATTCTGATTCTCATTATCTGCGCCTGTTTTAATGCTGTCCCTCCTACGGCTACAAAACGTTCCAATACAGGTTTGTTATGAACAACTGCATCATAGGCAGCGACAAGAACAGCAGGACCAAGAATTAAAAAGGAGCCTAAATTAAGGTTTTCTTTTTTTTCATATATACGAAGAGCCATTTCAAGCTCTCTTGAGTTTCGCTGCGGATAACGATAGCCGGTTAAAACAAGTGATGTCGGGATATCCAGATCTTCTGCACTTTCAAGCAGCTTCTGTCCCAATTCTTTTTCGCGATACGAAACAGCAAAAATAATTTGTTTTACTTTAACACAGGCTTTGGCCACAATGGCAGCCCCAATAACAACATCTTTAATTCTTTCCTGGCAAAGCGCATAATCTGCAACCAGCCAGGGATCGTCAATAACACAACGTACAACAAGAGCTAACTTGTCTTTTTTTCTGCCGGCAGAAACCATTTCGGCAAGCGGTTTTTCTGTATTTTCCATTTCG
The DNA here is from genome assembly GCA_031281025.1 of Treponema sp. Lineage (GTDB taxonomy): Bacteria > Spirochaetota > Spirochaetia > Treponematales > Breznakiellaceae > WQXQ01. The sequence goes on from JAITFY010000009.1 coordinate 11,235, forward strand.
ACAATTCCATGATCAGAAAAAATCCTTTGTAAATCGTAAGCGCTTACTCCTTTCCATTGGAATAATTCACTTCTCTTGCCCAATTTTTCAAAAGCGCCTTCGAGCTTAATTACAAAAGCATCATGCTCTATGTTATCCCCGTCTTTCCAGGAAACCTTGCGGGTAATCCTGCCGGGTACTGTGGCATGTACATTAGCCGCCCCTGCTCCGGATGCTCTGCCAATTAACATCCCTTCACGAACCTGTTCTCCTTGTGAAACAATCGGGTAAACTTTTTTCATGCTATTTCCAAGAGGTATAACAGAAAGAGCCGGCAAAAAAGCATTTACAACATTGGTTTTTGACGGCGCTGTAGAATCATAATATGGGAGCCCTCCTTTTGGAAAAGAATATTTATTCATAATTTACGCATCCTTTTTGGACTCCCGCTTTTTTTTAATGTGCAGTTCTCCCCTATTATACAACATTGATTTGTTCCAGTTAATACCCATAAAGCGGGATTTTCCAGTATTTCTTATAATTGAATAATTCTTCTTTGTTATCAATAGAAAAAGCGGAATAATAAAGAGCAATAAAACCAGCAATGACAGTTTCTCTGCATCAAAATTAAACCTTAATTTATCATGGTCAACTGCTAACTCCGAACTTGTACCAGAGAAAAAATCCATCAAATGCCTTAATTGGTATGGAAAAGGAGGAAAATCCGAAAGACCAACGGCCTGATTATCTGGAATAATTTCCATAGACGGAAGGCCGTCTACATCAAAGAAAAAAACCGGAAAATTACCGGAAAATTCACCCATCTGACGTGTAGAAAATGAAGCCTGGTACAATAGATGCGTATGATAATCCTGTTCATTAATAGAAAAATCAAATTTGTTATCTATATTATAAGAGGCAGGTATAAATGGAGAAAAAAACAAGGTTAAAAAAGCGGCAACAACAAATGGTAAAACATATAAAGAAAATGAAAAATCAACATAATTACGCTTTTTTATCATTACAGGAAGAAATCGCCTATGTTTACCGCTGGAAATAAATTGCATTTTCAAAGATAAGAAAAAAACGATTAAAGCCAAGAAAAAAACCAACAGGAAAAACAAAACATTAATCTGTGAAAAAATGATTATGATCGAAAAAGCAGCCGCAAAAAACGGAAACAAAAAAATGTAATACCGGTATTGTTTAAACCGTTGAGAAGTTCCATTAAAAAGAGAATTTGACTTTGAAAAGAATTCAGAAAGCGGCTCTTTTATCAGGAAAAAAAAAGCAAAAAACAACGCGGCGCAGGCAATCCCTGAAGCTCCAAAAAAAGCAAGAGAAGAAAACACAGGAAAGAGAACAAGTAACTTTAGCATTAAAGCCATAAAAGGATTTTTACAACGTATATTTTTTACAAAACAAATAACAAGCATACAAAAAAAAGCTGACGCATAAATAATAAAAAAAATAAAAAAAGGACGCCCAATTCCGTAATAATTAACAGTAAATGGAATTTCCTGTAAAAGAGAAACAAAGTGCCTGTCGAGTAATTTAGGATTCCAACTGTCGGCTTTAAGTGGAATGAAAACAAACCTTTTGCCGTCTCTTATAAAAACATCTCTTAATTTACCTGCATATCCGTCATAACGCGGATCAAAATAATGAACTCTGGAAAAATACATGTCCAGTGGAACTGTTTCCAGATATTCAAAATTATCAAGCATTACCCATAGCGAAGATTCTGAGACAGGTCTGCCTTCAAAAAGATCATTATCAGTTAAAAGTGAAGTAAGGTATCTGTCATCGATGGAAAGCTCTGTAGAAAGCACTGCATATCCGCTGTTTCGCTCGTTATTATTCAAGTAAAACCCAGAAAAAAAAAGCCCTGTTGATGCCAACAATGTAATTGAGCCTATAAGCAAAACAGAGCGGAAAACTGACATATTGTCTGCCTAAAGCAAATAAAAAACAACTGTAATTAATATACCCAAACAGCAGCCTATAAGCACTTCCATCGGAGTATGACCCTGAATTTCTTTTACAGAACGATATTCCTGGTCGGTCATTTTGGCAACTTGTTTTCCAAGGTTATTTAACGCCCTAGCCTGCAAACCAGCAGCTCTTCTGACACCCAGAGCATCACGAAGAGTAACCATAGCAAAAACAAGAGAGAAAATAAAGTAAGTAGAATATATACGATGCTCAATTCCGGTAGCTGTTACAAGTGCGCATACAACAGCTGAATGACTTGACGGCATCCCTCCGGTACGCCAAAGCAAAATTTCTAGTGCATTTAATTTTTTTCTATTTTTCCTGTTCAATAGATAAATTATCATTTTTAAGGCTTGAGCAATAAACAGACTAAAAATTGTGGACAAAAATATTTTATTCACAAACAAGGAATGTATGCTCTCAAGTACAGACTTTGTGGTTTCAGGTTCTGTCATTTTTTCATAATCTACAAAAATGAGAGGTTTGTCAAGATGGCAGCCTTATGTTATAAATACAATTATATGGAATTAACAACAGGCGAAAACGACAGCGGACGCAGGCTTGACAGAATTTTGCGAAAAGCGCTGAACGATTACCCCCTTGCGCTGATACACCGGCTTATCCGCAGAAAAAAAGTGCTGGTAGACGGAAAACCTGCAAAAGCGCAAGATCGCCTTAAATTTAATGCAAAAATAACCATTCTTACCCTAAAAGAAATACCTAAAACGACATTACCTGTATACCCAAAACACTATCCGCACCTGAAAATTCTCTATGAAGATGAAACGCTTATTTCAGTTAATAAACCGTCTGGCCTTGCTGTTCACGGCCCTGACAGCCTGGACACAATGGTACATTCTTATTTAAAAGGGAAAATCCAACAATCATTGTCATTTATACCTGGACCCCTTCATCGTCTGGATAAACCTACAAGTGGAATTGTTGTTTTTTCCAAAAGCCTGGAAGGCGCTCATCGTTTTAGTACAGCAATACGAGAGTTTAATGTGCAAAAAACCTATCTTGCCATAGTCAAAGGAACATTAAAAAACGAAGAAATTTGGCAGGATGAACTTGTCCGCGACCATGAAAGAAAAAAAACTTTTGTTTCAGAAAATGACCAAACAGGCAGCAAAACTGCAATTACCAAAGTTATTCCGCTGGCAGCAAAAAACGGCTTCAGTCTCATTCAAGTGGGAATAACTACTGGAAGGACTCATCAAATACGCGCCCAAGCCGCCTTCCACAAGTACCCGCTTCTTGGAGACGTAAAATACGGTTCGGAACAATCAAAGACCAAATCACATAAAACAACTTTTTTCTTGCATGCCTGGAAACTGGAATTTCTGGAAATATCGATAAAAGCACCCTTACCCGGTGCCTTTCTGGATAAAATCACTGAGTTGTTTGGGGATTTTAAACTTTTTTAAGAGATTTATTCCCTTTGTATGTCCAGCCCTGAATCATCTTGAGAAAAATCGTCAACACTACGATACGGATTTAATTCTGCATCCAACCAGTTGCCTTCCTGTACATCTTCTACAGCCTGCCTTCTGGCTTCTTCAAGCACCCTTGGAGCCGGCGTAATTCTAAGAAGAGCAAGCCCAAAGCTGACAATCAGGAAGAGGGCGCCTAAAACCGTAGTAGTACGGGTAAGCACATTGCCTGAACGGGAGCCAAAAGCCGAACCCGATCCGCCGCCAAAAAGACCCCCCAAGCCATCTCCATCCTCAGTTTGGATCAATACCAACAATATAAGTAAAATGGCAATAATAATAAAAAACACCAGTAAAACACTACTCAAAATTTCCATCTTTAAAAACTCCGATTAAAATATACTAAAGTCTACCGAAAATGTCAATATTATGCAAGTAGCAAACTGATATCAACATACAGTAGATATTCAATTATTTATTATAAACCTTGCTGCCCGGCGGGACAGATTGAGTTATCCACACACTGCCGCCGATTGTACTGCCTTTACCTATGATAGTCTCTCCGCCAAGAATTGTGGCGTTGGCATAAATTGTTACGTCGTCTTCGATTGTTGGATGGCGTTTGCGGCCGGTTTCTTCTTTTTTTACAGATAAAGCGCCCAATGTCACACCCTGATAAATTTTAACGTTTTTTCCTATAATCGAAGTTTCTCCGATAACAACACCAGTGCCGTGATCGATAAAAAAACATTCGCCAATTTCCGCTCCAGGATGAATGTCGATGCCGGTGCGTCTGTGAACAAGTTCGCTCATCATCCTTGGGATAAGGGGGACTTGCCTTAACCAAAAAAAATGCGCTATTCTTTGAACGGTAATTGCCTGAAACCCGGGATACGAAAGAATCACTTCGTCAGCGCTCATTGCAGCAGGGTCGCCAAGGACTGCCGCTTCCAAATCTTTTGCAAGAATACTTCTTATTTTTGGCAGTTCTTCAAAGAACTCATCTACAACAAGGCCGGCAACAGCGCGGCAGCCTTTATTCCCGCAGTTCAGCGCTCCAAGACGTGCAGAAAAAGCCAGGCTTTTTTCTACCTCATCGATTAATACTAACGCTAGATTAGCTGCCTTTTCGCTTGTATTCCTGTATAAAGCTTCTTTATCCGTGCAAAGATTTTCCAGATACCCTGGAAAGAGCAGCTCCTCCAGAGCCCGGACAATAAAGTCAATGCTTTCCCGGCCAGGAAGATTAATTTCTCCCGAATGGTTTACCATTCCGTAAGCGTCGTAATTTTTTAAAAGTAAATCGATGCTTTTTTTGAGTCTATTCATGTTATTCCTCTCCAATTTTGTCAACTAACGTAGAAAGATCGTTGCCGCCTTTAAACCTTAACACATTAACCATGAAGATATTGAGTTTGTTCACGATATTGGGCGGCAGAAGGTTACCGTCAACTTCGACGGATAAAATTGGGTAGTTGCGATCGCGTGCCCAGGGAGTAAACAGTCCTTCGATTACACGCCCAATCAAACAGGCAAACGGGCCGATGTTCACGATACCAGAATAACCCGTGTCCATTGCCGCAGCAGCAGAACCCGAAGAAACTGCAATTTCTGAATTGAGTTCCAGGTTTACAAAATGCTCTACAGTGTATTTCATTATAAGGCGCATATCGTGCGGCGTTTCGGGAATAAGACCTGTTGGCTTTAAGATCGACAGTACCTTTTTTTCGATATGATGTTTCCATATTTCTTCGATTTGCAGTTTTTTAAGATCCCTGGATGGCTTGGAAAAAAGCCTTGTGCCTCTTTTTCGTAATTTAATAAGTTTTTTAAGCGCATACTCACGTACAAAATCCAGATAGTGAATCCATTCGCTGATTCCTGCAACCTTTACAACAATACCTCTCTCACTCATCAATTCAATTAACTCACCAACGGCAAAATCATCACGGCGTACGTAAATCTCGCCTACAATCAAGACACGCGGGCAATCTGCGACTTTTCGTTTTAACGGAATTTTCTTTACTCCATCTGCTAGAACTTTAAGCTCTTTCCATAAATTCTTTGGATTATGCTCAACTGTATACATAACTTTACGCCAAAGATGCTCATAACCGGTTTGGGCTTTTGTTGGATTAACGGCAGTTGCCAAAAGTGAACATTGAATATCTTTAAGGTAGTCAGATAATACCAGGCCTTTCCACATTTCTTTGGCAAAGCCAGGGCCCAGCTCTGTGTAGGAATTATCTGCAGAAAGAATAAAGACCACTACATTTTCCAGCCGTAAATCGCGGAAAAGATTTTCGTAATAGATATAGTACTGACCAGTACGGCAAGGGCCTGTGGTAATCGGCACAAAGAGCAGGTACAGCTCATCCTTTCGGTATTTGCCGCTAAAGAAAAACTCCAAAGCGCTGCCCAAAACCAAATGGCTTGGGACACATTCTTTTCCAGAAGCATAAGAGCGCGCAATCTGAATCGTTTTGTTAGTTGCAACAGGCAGAGCCTCGGCATTATAACCCAAACTGCGAATCACAGCCCCCATGTATTCGGTAGAGATGCTTCCCATATTGGAAAGCAGTATTTTTACTCTTTTATTATCTTTAACAGGAATCTTTTGGGCGTTTTTAATATCATCAATGTATATATCAAAATTACCGCTTTCCATTTTTTCGCTGACAAAACGCAGTCCGTTATCGTAACGTTCTTCTTCAAGCTCGTTTTTCTTTGAACGATAACCGTCGATAATATCCAAAAACGCTTCAACGCGAGTATCAATCCCTGCATCTGCAGAATGGGAATCAAGCTCCAATACAAGGAAGGGTTTTTGCCCCATCATCCATTTGATATAATGCAGAATAAACGAATCTGGCGCGCACGAAAAATTGGAAATAAATGTAAGATAGATGTTATCTTCGTTTTTAAGAAGTTTTGCCGCCTTTAAATCCTGCTGGCCATAGTACCAGTACATGTTATCAAAAATTGTTTCATCGCGGAAAGGCAAAATATCATACGGCACAATTGAATAACCGCGCGATGTAAACTTGCGGGGAATACCCATATTTGCTTCCGGTGTAAACGCATTATATGGTCTTCCAAGAACCGCAATCACAGGACGGTTTTCTTTGCGGGCATCTTCCAGGGCTTGAATGCCCATCTTTTCTACAGCGTCAAAGTACGCCATTTGTTTAGCCCATGCAACATCAAAAGCAGCTTTGGTTAAAGTTTCGTTGATACCAAGGATTTTTGTCATTTCGCAGAATAACTCCAGCGCCTTGTTTTCTCCAAACTTAAAACTTACAACCAGGGGCAGCCAGCGTTTTTTATCGACATCGGGAAAAGCTTTTTCTATATAGTATGGAAGAGCCTGGGTAATCGGACAGAAGTTGGCATGAACATCGCTTTCATAACTAGGCATATCACGAAAATGCGGCAGCAACACAAAGTCCGCATTTTTATCAAGGCAATCCTGTACTGCCCCATGCGCAATTTCCGCCGGGAAACAGTACTGCGCTTCAACACGCGCAACTCCCTCATAGGTTACCTCTGTAGAAAGAAAGGTCTTAATCCCAAGCTCATGGAAGAACCACGAATAAAGCGGATACAATGTGTGGACAGA
>JAITFY010000103.1 GCA_031281025.1 Treponema sp.
GATAGATGTTAATTTCGTACAAGAAAGTAAGAGGAAAGAGGGAGAGAGGTGGAGGTGGGGGGGGGGGGGGGGGGGGGGGTGTGGGTATTAGATAACAAAGACAGTTAGCAGTGACCAAAGCTGTTGCACGAGAATAATTACGAGGACAATATATCTGTTTGTAATTCGCTCTTTGTTTTATCTGGCTCATTGGCATTATCCTATCATATTTGGAAAAAACTGTCAACATAAAATTCACTGAAACACAAGTATTTCCAGGAGGTACCAAGCATGGTGTCAGGCACCACTGCCCCGCCTTGCGTCCGATAAACTGTTTTACCATTCATTTCTTGGTACCTTCCTAATTTTGTAACGCGATTTCATTGGCAATTGCTTTTTCCACAAAGCTATTCAGCGATATCCGTCTTTTTCTTGCATACACAGCAATTTTGCGATGTAATTCTGGGGGCAATCGTATATTAAATTTGCCGGAATATGGTTTTTCCGGTTCGACTCCTTCTTCTTCACACCAGGCAATATAATCATTGATTGAATCTTTAAAAGCTTTTTCTATTTCATTAACTGTTTTTCCCTGAAAGGTAATAACATCTCTGGTATTAATAATATCACCATGAAAAATTTTTGCTTCCGCATCGTACTCCACCGTACCAAAATATCCCTTATACTCCATCATAACTTACTCCTGTATTCTCAAGAAATTTTCGAACTGAATTTACAGCGCCTTTATCTGTAGTTTTTTGGTACTATAAAACGATACTATTATCAAGGAGGTGCCAGGCACCACTGCGGATTTTTACCATTCACTTCTCGTCCCCCCCCCATTGGGTTCCAAAAAACGTCATCTCCCCACATTTATTGGTTGCAAAAAACGTTGTTTTGTATTAGAATTTGCAATATGGGAGTACGAATTGAAAAGATTCGCAATTGAAGATTTAAAAAACTGGAAAAACTCACAAGATCGCAAACCTTTATTGCTTTATGGAGCACGTCAGGTTGGTAAAACCTATCTTATCCGTGATTTTGCTTCCAATTATTACAATGATTTTATAGAGATTAATTTCCTAACTGATGATACTTTAAAAGCAATTTTTAAAAAGAATATTTCCCCATCTTTTATTATTCAACAATTGGAATTACGTTTTAATAAAAAAATTAATCCTGCCCAAACCTTATTGTTTTTTGATGAGATTCAGGAATCTCAACGGGCTATAGATTCGTTAAAATCTTTTAATGATTCAGGGCGTCAATACAATATTGTTGCAGCAGGCAGCTTCCTTGGTGTAATGATGGGGCAAAGACCTGTAGGACAGACAAATCAATTAACATTGTTCCCAATGTCTTTTTGTGAATTTCTTGAAGCAATGGGACATGGGATTTTATCTGATACAATTAAACAAGTGAATGGCAGTGTATTGTCAGGTGTTAGCGATTTACTTGAATCTTTATTAAAGCAATTTTATTTTACCGGCGGAATGCCTGCTGCAGTCTGTGAATTTGCAGCAACAAAAGATTGGGAAAAGGTGCGAAAAATTCAAAACGAGTTGATAACTACCTACAAGGGTGATTTTTCCAAACATATAAATGACCCACGGACAGAGCCTAAAATAAGAATGTTATGGGATTCAATTTCCCTGCATCTGGTAAAAGAAAATAAAAAATTTATATATAAAAATGTAAAAAGCGGCGGCAGAGCGGCAGAATTTGAAAATGCAATGCAATGGCTTGTTGATACGGGATTAGTTTATAAAATCTGCAAAGTTGAAACACCAAAAATCCCATTAAAAATGCACTACAAAGAAGATTTCTTTAAACTGTATATGTTGGATATTGGTCTTTTGGGTGCACAAGCAGAAATCAGTCCTGCAGATATTTTATCAGTAAAAGCAGATATTGTAGATGATATGAATGGCGCTCTTGCGGAACAATTTGTATGTCAGGAATTAAAAGCGGCCAAAATAAGCCCTTTGTTTTATTGGGGCCGTGAAAGCAGCACGGCAGAAATCGATTTTATTACTCAAGGCAACGGTGAAATTATTCCAATAGAAGTAAAATCTGCAAAAAAAACAAAGTCACAGTCTTTAAAAGTTTATATAAACGAACATAACCCCAAAACTGCCATACGGACATCTACTAAAAATTATGGCAGAGCAGATAATTTGTATTCTGTGCCATTGTATATGGTTTCTCATTTTTTAAAAGACCATTGTGCCTGGGTATAAAGGAAATCAAAGAACATATGAAAACTGTAACAAGCAAACAAATGCGGGAAATCGAACAAATCGCGATAAACGAACTGGGTATTCCATCAATCCTGTTGATGGAAAATGCCGCAGCGCGTGTTGCTGAACATTGCTTAAAATTAACCGATGCAAACAAAAACGCAAAAGTCCTTATCGTTTGCGGGTTGGGCAACAATGGCGGTGACGGATTGGCGGTTGCCCGCTTGCTGCATGTTAAGGGAGTGGATGTAAACGTCATCTATGTTGGGGATATTAACGCTGCCAAAGGAGATGCTGCAACATATCTAACAATCATTAAAAATATTGGTATTCCTATTATAAATACGGACTTTCAATCCATAATCGAAACTTGCGATTTTGTTGTAGACGCTATTTTTGGAACGGGACTTGATCGCAACATAGAAGGGAATTACCGGCATCTGATTGAATTAATCAACAGTTATGCGAAGTACGTGATCTCCGTTGATATACCTTCTGGGGTTCATTCCGATACCGGACGGATCATGGGCTGTGCCGTAAAGGCGAACGAAACAATTACATTTGCTTTTCCCAAGACAGGCTTGTACCTGTACCCGGGCGCAGAAAATGCAGGCAAAATCCATATCCAGGATATCACAATCCCCGCAACGCTTCTGGACAGGGTAAAACCAAATGTAAATGTTCTTACAAACGATGAAGCGGCAAACCTGCTGCCTGTTCGCGCCCGGCGTTCAAACAAGGGCAGTTTTGGCAAAGTTATGGTTTTTGCCGGCTCGGACGAAATGCCAGGGGCGGCGGCTCTTGCCTGCTCTGCGGCGTACATGGTTGGAGCCGGTTTGGTTTGCGCGTGTGTTTTGCCTAACGTCGCCAAAGTTATATATCAGTGGCAAAGAGAAGCTATAACTCGTATTGTGCCGGGGAAAAACGGGATGTACTCCAAAAAAAGCATTGAATCTCTGGCAAGTGAAATTAACAATTCGAGCGTTATCATCATTGGCCCCGGAATTGGACGAAGCCCCGATGTTACGGAATTTGTTTTTGAACTTTTAAGTATAACCAAAGTACCGGTAGTATTGGACGCAGATGCACTTTACGCCATTTCAGAAAACATAAGTTTACTAAAAACGCTTAAAGCTCCATGTATAATAACGCCTCACCCGGGCGAGATGAATAGGCTGACTTCACTTACAGTTCCCGAAATTTTAGACAACACAATTGGTATTGCCGCCAAATTTGCCAAAGACTTTAATGTAGTAACTCTTTTAAAAGACGCACATACAATAATCGCTAGCCCATGCGGCGCAGTTAACATCAACATAACAGGAAATAATGCTCTTGCAAAAGCAGGAACCGGCGATGTACTAACTGGCATGATTGCAGGGTTTATCGCACAAGGGTCTAACGTTTTCACAGCTGGTATTTTGGGAGCGTATTATCACGGAAAATCATGCGAAGCTGCAATGGTAAACAAGTCGCTCTACGGTATTACTGCTTCCAACATTATCGAATATATTCCAATTGTAATGAAGAGCTAGTTATTATAAGATAGTAAACGGAGGGTTTTATGGAAGCTGTTATTTTAGCCGCTCTTGCGGTATTATTTTTACTTGTTATCCTTATTTTAATAAAATTATTTTCCGGCAAGACAAATGATTATACTCCGCAGATGATCGATTTAAAAAATCAGTTAAATGAGCTTAAAACAAAACAACTGGAAAGCCAGCAGGCTTCTTTGACTAGCCAGCAAAAACTTTTTTTGGATACTCAAAACCAGCTTGGATCGCAATTACAGCAAATGATGAATACCATGAACCAAAACCTGAATAATACTCAAAGTAATATTACTAAACATCTTTCCAATACAAATCAGATGTTTGGTGATATAAACAACCAGCTTGGCACTTTGGGAAAAACCGTAAAAAACATGGAAGATATTGGGAAAAACATATCCTCTTTGCAGGATATACTACAGGCTCCAAAGCTGCGCGGGAATTTAGGCGAATATTTTCTTGAAGAACTCTTAAAACAGATTTTTCCAAGCGCCAATTACGAAATAAAATACAACTTTAAAAACGGCACTCAGGTTGATGCTGTTATAAAACTGGAAGGAAACATAGTTCCCGTAGATTCCAAGTTTCCTCTGGAAAGTTTTCAAAGACTTGTAAATGCAACCTCCGATGAAGATAAAAAAACATTCAGAAAAGAATTTATAACAAGCGTAAAAAAACGTATAGATGAAATTGCTGTTAAATACATTAATCCCGCAGAAGGTACTTTTGACTTTGCCATTATGTATATTCCGGCAGAAAATGTTTTTTACGAAACAATTATCAATGATTCTTTTACCAACAAGGATTTTGAACTGCTCAACTATGCTATGGAAAAACGTGTTATACCTGTTTCGCCCAACAGTTTTTACGCATATTTAATCGCAATTATTTATGGATTAAAAGGATTAAAAATTGAACAGGAAGCCAAAACCATTCTTGGAAATATAACGCAAGTTCAGGACAAATTTAGAAGATTTTTTGCCGAGTACAGCCTTGTTGGCAAACATCTGTCAAGCGCAATTAACAAATACAATGACACGGAAAAAAGAGCAGAGAAACTAAACGAACAGGTTGGCAGACTAACAGGGCAAAAAACTGAGTTAATTGACGAATGAAGTTATCCCAAAATCACTACCCTTGCAAATCCACAAGTGATGAAGTATTTGTACTGCCAAATGATGAACGTTTGTTGCTTAAAACATAGGGATTGTTTCGCAAAGCGGTTATTTCCGAGCGCAGCTCCATCATACGGATGGAAAGCAGTTCTTTATTCTTGGTTGAGCGCATAACAGCTTCACCTTTTAATATATCAAGTGAGGCTTTAAGGTTTGGCACTTCATCTGGCCGGCCGGCATCTATTTTGTGACTGTAAATGGAATTATACATTTCCTCGAGAGGATCAATAACTTTCTGGATAGAAAAAATGTCTGCAACGATTTTTTCTTCTAACTCAACATAGGACAAAAGATCATCGGCGCTGCCCGATTCAATTACATCCTGCTGTTTGTCCAGCAAATCAAGATACGAACGAAACCTGTCTCTTTGCTGTGTCAGCAAAGTCTTAAAACGCTTTAAAACAGCAACTCTTTGGGCAAGCTCCGCTGAATCGATCTCACTTACAACTGATGTTTCTTCATAAACTAACATATTCCCTCCCCATATTTAAAAAAAAGTCTAACCTGCAATATTAATTCCTACAGCTTCACGATTTGGCTGCGATGAGGCATTCATACTGATTGTATCCCATGTATTTCTTAAATCGGATAGCATGTTTTTTACAACTATAATTCTTTCCATATCTTGAGTTATATTTGCTTCCAAAAGTTCTCTATTAAACCATGTGTAAAGCGAAAAAAGATGTTTTGCTATTTCCCCGCCCTGCTCAAAATCAAGGGAAATCATCAATTCTGTGATGATTTCTTCGGCTTTCATGACAGCTTTGCTGATCTGTTCGATTCTTGCAGGGTCTCTTTTTTCATTCTGGTTCTTTTCCAAAAGCCCTATGGCAAAACCAAGCTGTTTTACTGCCTCATCATACAACATAACGATAAGCTGCCCCTGCCCCGCAGTTATGATCCTGGTTTCTTTATAAGTTGATGAAACGTCTTTATATGACAAAATAACCCTCTTTTTTAATCATCGGCATAAAAACACCTGTTCATTAGCAATTCAATTGATAACCCACATAGGGATCAAAACAAAGGTGGCTATTGAACTTCCCAGGCTTGAAAAGAAAAACACCAAAAGCGCCCTTGTAATTCTGTTGCGATATATCCCTTTTATACTGGTAATATTCTGCGTAATATCCTGGACATCCGAAACACGGGGTTTACTAACAGCTATTTGAACAAGACCTGAAATGATTCCAACGCCAATAAATGGGGTAAGGCTTGTTAACGGCGCTCCAAGGAAAGAAACAAGAATAACAAGAGGATGCCCCAGGGCGATAATAGCTCCAATGGCAGCAAGAGAACCATTCCACAACACCCACTGTAGTATCATTGTAATGCCAATATCCGATCCTTCACGAATAAATCCAAATGTTATAAGACCAACGATAATTGCCGGAATAATAAAAGGAAGCGTTTTAGAAAAAATACCGCGCTTGGGAATCTTATTTAATTCGTTTAATTCATGTTCTATTGTACATTCGTCTTTATTTTTTTCCTTTGATGCCAGTTGTTCAAGGTGCGTTATAATCCCCTGCATATGTCCCGCGCCAATAACAGCTACGATTTTTTGGGGTTTTGCATTAGGCGAAGGAGGCAACATGGACGACCAGATTTTAGAAGCAAGGTATTGATCTCTTTCGTCAATTAAGACTACTTTAACACCCGGCAAATAGTCAGCCAATTCGCTCATCATTCCGTCAAGTTCATTTTTCTTTTTTAAATTCTCTATTTCCTGTTCACTTAATTTTTCTGTTGTAAAAGCAGAGGCTAAAAGCGAAGCCAATAGCTTGCATTTGCTCCACAAACTGCATCTCGCCCAGGCCCGGCGCAGTGTTGTATGCACCTCACGGTCGCATAGACTGTGTGGAATCTTCATTTCCTCTGCGGTTTCTATCGCTGTTTTCATTTCCTCGCCGGGAGTTACTCCAAGCTGATTGCCAAGCCGGCGCTGAAAACCTGCCAATACAAGGTTTACAATCAGTAAAAAACCTTTTCTTTCTTTAAAAACTTTGGATAAATCAAGTTTAGACCATGTATCATTTTGAGTTATCGAATTATACCTTGCCTGATCCAGCTCTACACAAACCATATCGGGTTTTTCTTCGCGAATGGTATTCCTTACTTCTTCGATACTTTCCCGCGAAACATGCGCGGTGCCAATTAATTTGAATTCCCTGTTGTTAAGAATAATTGTTGTAATGTTGCTCATTGTTCTGCTCCACGGTTTCTCAAGCCCGGGTTCCCTGAACCTATTCCACGCTGTTCCAGTACAATTTCGTTTAATCGCCATTCCAAACTTGCAAAAGCTTCAAGTTCTTCTACCTGTAAATAAAATCTGTTAGCCAAATTTCTGCTCCCCATGATGTCATAATATGATGCTAAATAAAAAAGCATCCGTGATTTTTCATAAATATTTTGTTCTCTCTCTACTCTTGTTACAACATCTGAATCTCCCCGCAATTCATGAAAAAGCCTAAGCATGATATGATCAAGAGAATCTCTTGGCGCTGTACGCAAAACCTGAGTCAAAAATTGCCGTGGGTCTGCCGGCCTTCCGGCACGCATCCAGTTTATCGCAGCCAGTATTGCGTAATTAAACTCTGTTGGAGCCTGTCTGTAGGCATCCAAAAAAGCATCCCTTGCTCCAGCCCAATTTTCGTTTCTCATTCTGATAATGCCAAGCGCTTCGAACGCAAAATAATAATCCGGCCTTAATTTTGACAGTGTAATATAATCCAACTCGGCGCCGGCATGATCGCCAAATTCATCTTTTAAACCGGCGCTGTATACATACGCCATAAAAATACCAGGGTCAACCATTATAGCCCTTTTAAAGCTTTCCAGGGCATCCTGCCTGCGGTTCATATCCATTAATACAAGTCCATGGTCAACGATTGCCCAATAGTTGTCCGGCTCAAGCTGCAACGCGGCATTCAAATCCTCAAGGGCATCGGAAAGATAACCTGCACTTCTGTAGAGCCTTGCCCTTTCATGAAATGGCTCAGCCCAGGCGGGGTATAGGCTTATGACACGGTTTAAAAGCCGTTCTGCGCTGCGCAATTCCCTGTTATACCGGAATACAGCAGCCCGCCCAATCAGAGCTTCTCCATTGTCCGGCTCAAAAGCAAGAACTCTGTCAAAATACCCGGCGGCAATCCGCAAATTCCGGTTTCTTATATTGATGTTACCCAAATCATTGAGTGCCCTAACATGGTTTGGGTTTATTCCAATTATCCTGTCAAGAAAACCCCGTCTATCCCTGTCCCTGCCGTCAATTGCGGCTGCGTCCGCCAAAACCATCAGAGCATCGGTATTACTGTTATCCTGAGCGATAACTTCGTTTGCCAGCCGCCTTGCATCGGCAGTCCTTCCGGCAGAATTAAGAATCGAAGCGCGCATTATTTTAATTGGCGGTTTTAACGTTTCTTCGGGCGGCAGGGAATCGAATAATTCCAACGCCAAAGCAAAATCCCTCTGCGTAAGATGCCGGGCAATTTCATCCAATATTTCGATAAAAGACGTATCTTCACTGTTTTCCTGGCTAAAAACCTCAGTAACATTCATACCGCCAAGAGAAAACACCAGAATCAAGATTAATAAAACAATGCTTTTTTTTGAGCGGCCAGGTACAGCCAAGCTTCCATTAAACTTTATTTTCATGTTAGTATATGGTATACAATAATTAAGAAATCGACAAGTTACGTTAAACAATTTAGGCTTTTATATAAGGGGTTGATGATTTTGAGAAAACCTTTACCATTGCGAATACTCGGCCTTACCGCCGTATATTGCATAGTGTTCATAACTCTGGTAACACTGCAATTTTCCAATAGAGGAAATTTTTCCCTGACAGCCGGAGCTATGACCATAAGGGGCAGCTACCTTGAAGAAGATTCACAGGACATTGAAGAGCACACTAATACAAGGCAAATAACCGGCGGAATACGGCTTCTTTACGGCGGGCTTGAATTCAACCTGAAAGATGACAGGGGAAAAAGCCTTTTGCTGGACCAAACACCCGTTAACCCCGAGTTTATGCTAATAACAGAGAATACCCTGCAGCAAAGCTGGAGCGCGCGTTTTGTCCTGCCTGGCGGAACTGCAATCTCCTTTGTTTCAGTTGATTCAGCAAGGGGGCCGGAACTGCATATCAATGCGGAATTTGCAGGTGATGATTCGGAAATTACCATACCAATTTCTCAACGCCGGTCTTCATTGATAAGAGACAATGAACAGGCTGGTATTTTATATAGCGGTTACCGTTATTTTTTTAGCATTCCCGGCTCTATCATCGAAGAAGGAAAAATACATCTTTCAAAAAGCAGTTCTGCTATTTCATACCGCCATAGAAGCGCACAAAGAATTTTTGATCCTTCAGATTATATAATCGCTCAAGCAGAAAATTATGAAGATGAAATAAGAAATTGGAGGGATGTTAGCTTTTCATATTGGACTCAAAATATTTTACATACATCAGCAACAATTCAAAATGAAGAAAATGTAATTGCATACCTTTCGGAGGCAATTCAGCGCGGCAATTATACATCTGCAGTAAATGCAATTACTCCCAGAATTACAAATTCTCCTGGACACAGCCATAGGTCATCGGTAATTGTCGGAGGAATGGATAATGCGTTTAGAACATTTATTTCATCGGAAAGCGCAAAAACAAATTTGATAACCAGATTAGCCAGAGAAAGATCTCTTGCCGTTTTAAGAGAAGAGCATATCCTTGATCATCTTTTATCGCGAAGCAATAATACTCTTGCAAACGAAGTAATCGAAATTATTGACAGAGTTGATCCTAATATGCTGACTATCGACTATATCGCAGGTTTGCTGGAATTTTATTCCGATTTAACACTCTGGAGACCCAACCGTCAGATCAATTTTTTGACAGAAGAAATACTTTTAATTATTTCTGACAATTTAAGACAGGATACTCAAAATGATACCGTTTATGTTTTAACTCAGGATGGAAATAACCGGGAATACAATCTAAGGCTGGGAATAGCGCTTATCAACTGGATCGAAACAATACAAAATGCAGAACAAGCAAAACCTGAATGGATAAAAATCGGCAGGTCGCTGGTTTTGTCAGCGCTTAGTGGCAGCAATTCCGGCAATTTACACAGTATCCTAAAACCCATCATGTACTACCCAAGGGCTGTTAGGCTTTCGGATGATCTTTGGGCGTGGACAATTTCTCCGTCAGTCAATCATACGTTAATAAATGGAAATGTGAATGTAACATTTACTTTTCCGGCAACCATGACCCATCATGTAATCCTCCGCGGAGTTCGTCCTTTTTTAAGACTTCAAATCCATGGTATGGATTGGAGACCATCCGCCGAGTTTGAACGTTATGATTCGTCCGGCTGGTTATACCATCCGCAGGAACAAACTCTTGTTCTAAGATTGAGGCATCGATCAACAACAGAAAACGTCAGAATAATTTACAGAGAAGATCCTCCGCCGCAGCCCGCAGTAGAAGTACAACAAGAAGCTAACACACAGGAAGCAGCTGTTGAATAGACGGACCTTCATTTTTTTAACAACCATTGCAGCAATAGCTTTGATAATAATTGTCTTGTGTTGTATTCTTTTTACATGCAAGAGCCGGGAAACCGGCCTTGAGCAGCCGGAAGAACAAACCATAATCGAATACCTGGATAAAATACTCGAAGAGATCCTTGAAGAAACCTTTCAGGAAGAAGAGGAAGAACTGCCTGTTCTTAGAGAAGGTTCGTTGCATCGAGTTTCGCATCTACTTCATCACCCGCCGTCTCTGGCAGGTCTAACCGGCAGGCATGGCTGGGGGGTGAATGTTTCGGAAATAAATCCGGTAAATTTTGAAAATCCCGATCTTGGCATAATGCAGGAAATGGGAGTACAACAATACATTATCTCGTTTTTAGCCGGCGAACAATTTTTCCGAAACGGGGAGTGGGACAGGGCAATTGCTGAATATACTGTATCAATCAACCGCAATCCGCAATTTATAAATGCGTTAATTTCCCGTGGAAATGCATGGATGAGAAAACGGGAATACAACCGCGCTATCGAAGATTTTAATCGTGCAATTCGCCTGGATGTTAACAGTGCGGATTTATACAATTACAGGGGTTTTGCAAGAACTCAGGTTTCCGCCATTGGAAATATGAGTTCCAGCGCAGCTCTTCGCGAAATGAATCTTGCCATCGAAGATTTTTCGCGTGCAATTGCAATTAACCAAAACCACATTGATGCCCTAATAAACCGTTCGTTTGTTTATTACCAAACAGGCAATTTTACAAGAGTTATCGAAGATTGCAATAGAATAATAACACTGGAGCCGTCAAATGCAGTAATTTGGAACAGACGCGGCAGCGCATGGTACAGATTGGAAGATGACAACAGGGCTTTAAATGACTTTACAGAAGCCATAAGACTTAGAAACGATTATGCAACTGCTCTGTTTAATCGTGCAAACACATGGTTAAACAAAAGAGAACTTGATAAAGCATACGATGATTTAACCAGATGCCTTATCATAAACCCGTCATACTCAGGCGCAGAGGCGCTAAAAAACGATATCCGGCAGATTTTAAACAGGTAGTATTATATAATTCACTTGTTTTTTCATAATGTGTGCTATATATTGTAGATATAACGAGGTGAAATATGAATAAATTTGCGATTTTTCTGATTTTATTTGCCAGCTTGGCCGTAGGCTCATTCGCCGAAACATTATACGGCGGTTCTGTAAATATTTACCGCACATACGAACAATACCCCAAAGAAAACTGCGGCAGAGATTTAACCGGTGTCAGTTTTTATATGTCACTTAATCATTTTCCGGGAGATTCTTCCTTTGGCTGGTATATAAAAACCTCAATAGGAGGTTACATTGACGGTGATGAATGGAAAGACAATGAACCAATGGAAACATCAAATATTTATTCATCCTTTGATTTACGATTAAGTGCAGGCCCGTCTTATTTATTAAAAGCAGGATCCATGATCCTTGTTCCAATATCGGTTGGCCCTGTACTTTCCAGATACCGGGAAGAAACTTCTGATGGCGACTATGGGATTTTCTCAACTAGAGATGGCTTTTTTGAAACACTGAATATGGGACTGCTTTTGGATGCTGCTGTTGTGATAAACCCAACCAAAAGATTTACAATCACCAATGGTATAACAATTAACTGGGATTTCCTGCGCTGGGAAAAAGGCAATGCGAAATTAAATTACCGCGACATCGACAGCGGAAGATTTAAAAACGCAAGATACAACGCATTTAAATTGGGTTATTACTTTGGAGTTGGAATGCGTTTTGACGGTTCTGATGCGAATTAACGTTTTACCAGTTTAGTTTAAAAAGACTCAAAATTTCATTGACTTTTTGGAATTTAAGAGATACAATATCAGTATGAATCTTAAGACAATAATCAGCGCGGATACCATAGACCTTCACTTGAAAGGTACCACAAAAAAGGAAATTATCAACGAATTGCTTGATATTCTCCACAAGGCTGGAAGAATTCAGGACAGGGAAGCGGCTCTTGCAGCGGTAATAGAAAGAGAAGAAAAAATGTCCACCGGAATGAAACATGGAATTGCTATCCCACACGGAAAAACAGCCACCACCAAAGACTTGATAGCATGTATCGGGATTTCAGATAATCCGGTGGATTTTAACTCATTGGACAAGCAGCCATGCAGAATCTTTATCATGACTCTTTCTCCGGTAGAAAAAACAGGGCCCCATTTACAGTTTTTGGCGGAAGTAAGCCTTTTGTTTAAAAGCGCCGAAAAACGCGAGCAAATCCTGAAAGCCAAAACACCCGAAGAAGTACTCGAAATACTTACAGATTAATTTCCAGTCTTGGCAATAACCCTGACTCTGATTATCCCGTTTACCTTACGAATTTGTTCAAGTACGGCTTGTGGTATTTCCTGATCTGTGTCAACAATGGTAAAACCATAATCCTCAAGGTGATGGTTTATTAAATCCTGGATATTGATATTCGCACTTGCAAGATTCGTGGTAATCTGCCCCACCATGTTGGGAATATTACGGTTTATAACAAGAAGCCTGTACGGATAACGCTGCTCAAGTTTACAACGTGGAAAATTCACAGAGTTGCGAATTTCTCCAGTTTCAAGAAAATCCCTGATTTGCAGAACTGCCATTACCGCACAATTATCTTCGGCCTCCGGAGTTGATGCTCCAAGATGAGGGATGCCAATTACTTTTTTACAGGCTAAAAGTTCAGGAGTGGGAAAATCCGTAACATAACAGTTGATTTTTCCTGCTTCCAGCGCTTCTACAATATCTTTGTCTTTTACAAGCGCATTCCTGGAAAGGTTGATAATACGCGCATCGTTTTTCATAAGGCGGATTTTCTCGGCATCTAAAATCCCCTTTGTTGCTTCACTCTGGGGAATGTGCAAAGTTATATAATCAGATTTTGAAAGCAGGCTTTCCAGGCTTTCTGCACGGGCTACATCGCTGGAAAGATGCCATGCGGCATCCACAGAAATATACGGATCATAACCAATAACCTTCATGCCCAACGCCATCGCATCATTGGCAACCATTACGCCGATAGCGCCAAGTCCGATTACGCCAAGAGTTTTCCCCTTGAGTTCCGGCCCTGTATACTTGGATTTTTCCTTTTCTACAAGCTCTGCAACATCAGGTTTGCCTGCAACTGAGGCAGTCCAGTTGATCCCGCCGACAATATTACGCGAGGAAATAAGCATTGCCGCAAGAGCAAGTTCCTTTACCGCATTGGCATTTGCACCAGGTGTATTAAAAACAACAATCCCTTTTTCGCTGCAGCGTTTAACCGGAATATTGTTATACCCTGCCCCAGCCCTTGCAATTGCCAATACCGAAGATGGAATTTCCAACTCGTTCATATCAGCGCTTCGCACGACAATCGCATCAGGATTGGGAATATCGTTTGCAATTTCATACTTGTCCTTGGGGAAAAGATCCAACCCTAATGGGGAAATTTTATTTAATGTCTGAATACGAAACATACTAACAACCTTCAAATTTTTTCATAAAATCTATCAATGCTCTAACCCCTTTAATTGGCATAGCATTGTAAATACTGGCCCTCATGCCGCCAACCAAACGATGACCTGCAAGGTTCATAAGGCCAGCGGCAGCCGCTTCCTTAACAAAACGGGTTTCCATTTCCAATTTTTTTGCTTCATCCTGCTCGGTAATAATAAACGGGATATTCATCAAACTGCGGAATTGTTTATCTACCGGTGAATAAAACATCTGCGAGGCATCAAGATAACTATAAAACAAATCTGCTTTTTCATGGTTTAATTTTGCAACAACTTCAACTCCGCCTAAATCTTTAATCCAATCCAAAACAAGTCCAATCATGTAGATACAGTAACATGGCGGAGTATTAAACATTGAGCCTTCCGCCACATGAGTATCATAACGGAGCATTATTGGAGTCCAATCAGGAGCATGACCAACCAAATCTTCACGGATAATTACAACGGTAACTCCCGCAGGCCCTAAATTCTTTTGCGCACCTGCATAAAGAATACCGAATTTGCTGACATCAAGCGGCTCGGAGAGAATGCAGCTTGATATGTCCGAAATAAGCGGAACAGAACCGGTTTCTGGAAGCGTATCCCATTTGGTACCAACAATTGTATTGTTAAGAGTAATGTGGTAATACGCATCTCCTGTCTTTGGAGCGGGAGCCTGGGGGATATATGTATAAGCTTTGTCTTTGGAACTTGCTCTAACTTCCACTTTGGCATACTTTGAACCTTCAACTATCGCCTTGTCAGACCAAACACCGGTATCGATGTAAGCGGCTGTTTTTTCATCGCCGGGGATATCCGACGCAGCAAGGTTAAGCGGAATCATGGCGAACTGCAGCGAGGCGCCGCCCTGTAAAAAGAGAACCTTATAATTTGCAGGGATACCCATAAGTTCCCTTAATAAAGCTTCTGTTTTTTCGATAATGGGTTTGTAATCTTTTGAACGATGACTCATCTCCATAACTGATTGACCTGTGCCATTGGCATCTGTCATCTCTGCTGCGGCTCTCTCTAGAACTTGCAACGGCAATACAGAGGGGCCAGCGGAAAAATTGAAAACACGCATTTTTTACTCCTTTTGCGACTATTTCAGCATACGACAATAATAATGTTTTGTCGAGAATACTTTAAAAAACAATTAACGTTTACACATAATCCTCATAAACAAGCAATTCTTTTCCATCGATTGTTACCCTTAACCCTGTTTCAAATGTATCTGTATGACGCCTGATATGAGTCAGCCATACAAGGTCGGGATTGATGTTTTGTAGATCGGAATCGGTTATTTCTGATACTTCTTCGCAGATAATTCCTTTTACAAGACGGACAATTGGGATGTAGTCTTTGGTAAGCACCCTGCATGAAAGGATTTCTCCGCCCAATAGCATGATTTTTTCACGAGCATCATTTGCACTTGTGGAGCTGATGATTCTGCCTCGCACACGGGTAATTTCCGGATTAGCATAACCGCCAGTGGTGGAACGGGCAAGAACTGTTCCCAATATGATGACACGAACTGTATTTACCATATTTGGACTCTGAAGAGGCAGACCTGCAACAAGAACAATTTTATCCGATATAGCAGCTGCTTTTGTATCAGTTGCAACTTTTATTACATTTTCGATCATGCTGCCTGTTTCATCGGCAATTGGGGTTTTGCAGGCCTGAACTCCCCAAAGCAATTGCATTTCGCGTATTGCTTTTTCGAAGGGCGTTACTGCAAGCACAGGCTGATGAGGCCTGTGTACGCTAAGAAGACGCGCTGTATTACCTCCGAGTGTCGGTGTAACAATCGCTTTAGCATTTACATTTGAAGATATTTCTACTCCAGAGCGTGACATGATTATACCTAGATTTTCCAGAGTACTGGGATCTTCGGAAAAACATTCATTGCGGATATTATCCATGTGGTCACGGAATTCCCGCGATTGTTCTACAGTACATGCAATTTTATCCATCATTTTAACAGCTTCTACTGGATATGCTCCTACCGCCGTTTCGCCCGAAAGCATGATTGCATCGGTTCCGTCAAAAATGGCATTTGCAACGTCGGTAAGCTCGGCGCGTGTGGGACGCGGATTAACGATCATCGATTCCAGCATTTGTGTTGCAGTAATTACCGGTTTGCCAATTTTACGGCACATGCTGATAATGTATTTTTGAACAAGCGGAATTTGTTCTGTAGGAATCTGAACACCCAAATCCCCGCGCGCCACCATTACTCCGTCTACAATCTCGACAATTTCCTTGATATTTTCTACACCGTCTTCACATTCAATTTTGGCAATAATTTTCGTTTTTACATTCAGGCTTTCAAGATATTTTTTAATCTCGACAGCTTCATGCGGAAAACTCAAAAAACTTGCGGCAATAAAATCAACATCCATCTCTACGCCAAAGGTTATATCCTTTTTGTCCTGCTCGCTCATAATGGGAAGCATTGCATGAATACCTATCAGGTTTACATTTTTTCTGCTGCCAATTATTGCAGTGTTATTTGCACGGCAGTTGATAACACCGTCTGTTATATTAAGAACCTCAAGATCAAGAAGCCCGTCTGCAACAAGAATATGATGGCCGCTTTGCATTTTTTCCGGCGCTTCCTTCCAGTTAATCGAAAGACGGGCAGGTGTTTTTCCTTCCGATGCAGTTGTAAAACAACTGTCGGCAGTTACGGCAACAAGCTCGTCTTTGTGGATTGTGACTTTACCGTCGTTTTCTACCATACCGGTTCGAATTTCCGGCCCCTTGGTATCCAGCAAAACAGCTACAGGACACCCCAATTCATTGGATACACGTCTTACACGTTCAATTGATTGTTTGTGATCCTCGTAGCTTCCGTGTGAAAAATTAAGGCGGGCGATATTCATACCCGCAAGAATAAGGCTTCGTACAACTTCATCAGTGGAGGATGAAGGACCCAAAGAACAAATAATTTTGGTTTTTCTATTAGTCATATTCTATATTTAACAGATTTTCTGGTTTTTTTCAATAGTGGTTTTTTTTAATAGTTGTCATAGTGTAAGGTTATGATATAGAATGAACTTATGGCGGACAGGGCTTTTACTGTACTTGACTTAATCGATCTAGATCTCAAGGAACATAATTCCCTTAACCTGCGTTGTATTGGAGGGCGCAAGGGACTGGGCAGAACTATTGATATTCCAGACCTTAACCGGCCAATGGGCGCAATTATGGGCTTTTTTGAGGATTTCGCTTTTCAAAGAATTCAACACTTTGGACGCGGAGAAATTGCTTTTCTAAAACGGCTCGAAAACGAAGGAAAAACCGAAACTTTCAGTAAAATGTTCAATTATCAGATGCCCTGCTGCATTTTTACGCACAATTTTTCCCCTCACAAGGAGTTTTTGGAGATAGCCGAAAATGCACAATGCCCCATTTTAATAACCGATCTTGGTTCTGCGGATTTTTCCACACGAATTATGCGTATCCTTTCCAGGATTTTTTCTCCCCGTCAAAGTGTCCATGGGGTACTAGTGGAAGTTTACGGGCTTGGGATTTTGATACAGGGCGACTCAGGCGTTGGAAAAAGCGAGACAGCGCTTGAACTTGTCCACCGAGGGCACCGTCTTGTTGCTGACGATGTCGTAGAAATAAACTGTATATACGGAAATATCCTTATGGGTGCCGGAGCAAATAAAATTATCGGCCACCACATGGAAATCCGCGGACCAGGAATAATCAATATTACGCATCTTTTTGGAGTAAGAGCAATCAGGGACCGCAAGGAGATTCAGCTAGTCGTTGAATTGGAAGAATGGGACTCCGATAAAGATTACGACAGGCTGGGAACTGAAGACCTTACAATAGAGCTGTTGGGGGTAAATATCCCCAAACTAATAGTGCCGGTAAAACCCGGTAGAAATATCCCAATAATCATCGAAACCGCCGCAATGAACGAACGCCTAAAATCAATGGGTTACCATGCAGCAAGGGAATTTAACAAGAACATTCTTAAATGGATTGAAAGTGATTCCACCCGTTCGGTTTTCTTTGGTCAGGACGATATAATCTAAGGATGAGAAAATGACAGAGAGAATTACTAAAGTAATAAACAGAGCCGGTATTCATGCCCGTCCATCGGCGATTCTGGTACAGGCAACAAAGAATTTTAAATGTAATATTTACTTTGAAAAAGGCACAATTAAAATAAACGCCAAATCCATCATGGGTATCATAACGCTTGGAGCTGGTTACGGAACTGAACTAAAAATCACTGCTGATGGAGAAGATGAAGAAGCTGCTGTAGATACAATGGTTAAACTCTTTGAATCTAAATTTGAAGAGGAATGATTTGCGCAGCTTGGAATACTCCACAATAAAAGTACGGACTCTAATTCTTATTTATTCTTTACTATGTTTCCTTACTATAATTTTTTCGCGCAACTTTTTTATTGAAACTCTTGATGGAAATATCCCGGATCGCCTGCATTTGATAGTTTTTTTTACAATTCCGGTTGTATTGCTGGTTGTCTTGGGAATTTTTATTTTTCAGGTTTTTGCTGATTTTTTTCACCGCCGGCCAGGAAGCAAATTCAATATCAGGCTTTTGACAAATTTTACAATTATAGTGATCTTTTCCATTACGCCGGCTACAATAATGGCAACTACAGCCATAAATCAAATAATAATTTTTTGGCACAATATTGATACTCCAGCCGGCAACAGTGCGGCCAATAGTTTTGCTGCCGAATATTTCTCCCTGCACCGTGAACGTTTTTATAACATTATAAATAATTACAATTATACAAATCCCATGCCCATAGAAATAACCTCTGTTCAAGTTTTTCGCCTATCTGCGACAGCAGATAAGTCTGCAGCCGGAGGACAGAACGAAACCTGGACGGAAATCTCTTTTACAGGCAACGAAACGTTTCACCTTTCCTCTCCTCCAATACACGAAACCGGTTTTCCGGCAAGAGAGCTGCCCCGTGATCACGCAACCATTCGTTATGTGCACAGATCGCCTAACAACATTATCCATGTTTTTAGTTACAATCTTGGCGATGATTTTGACAGAAGAAAAGCCGCTATAGAAAACCAAATAGAACATTTTGAACGAATAAGCGATATAAGAACAAATATAAGGCCGCTTTTAATTTATTATTATGTGGTTTTTTTCCTTCCTACCCTGCTTATGACGGTAATCATTGCCATATCACTCACACGGCGGATAACCAACCCAATAGTAGAGCTAACCGAAGCAATACAGCGTGTAGCTGCAGGGAATTTTTCAATCCAAATCCTTACACGGCGCGATGATGAGCTTGGTATCCTTATCCGTTCATTTAACTCTATGGTACAGGATTTGGAAAAATCCAGAGAAGCGCTTGTAAGAAGCGAAAAAATATCGATATGGCAGAATATGGCTCAACAGCTTGCGCACGAAATAAAAAATCCGCTTACTCCAATAAAACTTTCTGCAGAACGAGTATTGCGAAGATGGAGAAATGATCCGGAAAATATCGGCGCCATCATAGAAAGTTCCATGATGGCAATTATTCAGGAGACAGAAGGGCTCTCCACCCTTTTGAACGAATTCCGGACATTGTCAAAACCAATGGAGCCGTCAAATTCATTAACGCTTTTGCATGAACCTGTCGAAGAATTAATCAATACCTACACAAATTCATTCCCTGCAGTTAAATTTGACATTGAACATTTACAAACAAATATAATGGTAAAAATCGATAAAAACAGGCTTTCGCAAATTCTGACAAATCTGATAATTAACGCCATTGATGCAATGAATGGCAGCGGTTTGATAGAGCTAAGAACCGATCTTGTAAAAAAACGGGAAGTCTGCTATTGTAGAATCAGCGTTAAAGATTCCGGCAAAGGTATAGATAAAAAAGAAAACCGTCTTGTTTTTACTCCATATTTTACTACGAAAGAGTCAGGCACAGGGCTTGGGCTTCCCATTGTTGAAAGAATTGTAAACGACCATAACGGTACAATTTGGTTTGATTCGGCGGAAGGCGTTGGAACAACTTTTTATATCGATCTGCCTGTGGAACTTAAGGAAAATGTATAGTGCCTGCAATACTAATAATCGATGATGAACCAGGTATAAGACAAACACTTTCGTCCATACTTGAAGATGAAAAATACAAAGTTTATTCATCGCATGACGCATTGGCCGGCATAGAAGTACTTAAACGGGAAATCATCGATATAATTTTTCTTGATGTCCTTTTACCAAAATTGGGCGGCATCGAAGCGCTGGAAAGGATTAGAAAAGAATGGCCATTGGTGGAAATTATAATGATTTCTGGCCATGCAAATATTGATATGGCAGTAAAAGCAGTTAAGCTCGGTGCATTTGATTTTTTGGAAAAACCATTATCACTGGAAAAAGTTCTTACAGTTTGCAGAAATGCACTGCTTATCAGAAAATTACGTGAAGAAAATAAAACGCTTAAAAAAATAAACCGCTTTGCCTGTGAAGATATAATTGGAACAACTGCCGTCATTAAAAATATCCGGGATATGGTAAAACAGGCAGCACAAAGCGATGCAAGCATTTTAATCACAGGCGAAAACGGTACCGGAAAAGAAATAATTGCCAGAGCCATTCATCAATGTTCGGGGCGTGCGGATGATCCGTTTATTGATGTCAACTGTGCGGCAATTCCAGAAGCGTTAATAGAAAGCGAGCTCTTTGGCCACGAAAAAGGCGCTTTTACAGACGCAGTACATTTGCGTAAAGGACGTTTTGAACTGGCGCATAAAGGAACATTGTTTCTTGACGAAATTGGAGACATGAGCCTATCAGCGCAGGCCAAAGTTTTGCGTGCTATTCAGGAAAAAACAATCGAGCGTATCGGCGGCGAAAAAACAATTGAGACTGACTTACGTTTTATAGCGGCAACCAATCAGGATTTGGAAAAAGCCTGCAAGGATGGGCACTTTAGGCAGGATCTTTTTTTCAGGCTGAATGTTATCCCCATTCATGTCCCGCCCTTGCGTGAACGCCCGCAGGACATCCCCATTCTGCTTTACCATTTTCTTAAGCAATTTAACAGAGAGATAACCCTTGACGAGCTTGCATTGGAGGAACTTTTAGCCCATGATTGGCCGGGGAATGTGCGGGAACTGAAGAATTTATCTGAACGGATAGCCGTTATGCATCAGGAAAACTCCATAAACAGGGAAAATATACAAAAACTATTATTTAAAAAGAAAAAAAGTGCGGTAAATCCAAATGATATAATAATCGATGATATTAATAAAAACAATTTTAATAAAGCCAAAGAATGTTTTGAAAAGCGTTATTTAGAGTTCCATTTTTTAAAAAATAATGGTATAATATCAAAAACAGCGGAAGCCATTGGAATTTACCCAAGTAACCTTCACGCTAAACTAAGGAAGCATAATATTTCCACAAATACGAGGTAATTATGAAGGAACTGACAGAACGTCAGAAACAGGTTATTTCTTTTATCGCTGATTATATTAAAGAACATTCCTATCCGCCGGCAATACGGGACATTGCTACCCATTTTTCAATTTCAGTTAAAGGCGCTCATGATCATGTTACTGCTCTAAGAAAAAAAGGGCATTTAAAACATACAAACAAGCGTCCGCGAACAATGGGTTTAATTCAGACAAAGGCCGAAGAATCTTTGGAATTAATTTCGATCCCGCTGCTTGGAAGCGTTGCCGCAGGTATGCCGCTTCTTGCCGAAGAAAATTTTGATGGAAATGTCATACTGCATCGTTCCATGATAAAGAAAAACAAAAATTATTTTGCATTAAAAGTAAAAGGCGATTCCATGTCCGGCGCCGGTATACTGGAAGGCGACTTGGCAATAATCGAAAAACAAAACACCGTCCGTAACGGCGAAATTGCAGTTGCAATAATTGATGAAGCTGCGGCATTAAAACGTTTTTACAAAGAAAGTACCCGTATTAAATTGCAATCGGAGAATCCCGATTATCCGCCAATATACAGCCCGGATGTAAGAATACTTGGGCGCCTTTCGGGCATTATTCGAACATATCAACAATGAATTCAAATCCAGTTTGTGTTTATATTTTTTTAGGCCCGGAGGCGGGCAAAAAAAAAGATACGGTAAATGTTATAAAAGAAAGATTTATCAACAAAAAAGAAACAGAAGAATTTGTTTTTTATGCCGACGAAACTCCTGCAAGCAGGATAGCCGACATTCTGCAAACCATGAGCTTGTTTGCGGAAAAACGGGTTATTGTTGTAAAAAATGCAGAAACAATTAAAAACAAGGACGATATAAATCTACTTGTTTCGTGCATTAATAACATAGAAGAAAACACCCTTCTTTTTCTGCTCTCCGACGAAAACCGCATTGAAGCAGGTTTTGACAAAATAAATGCAAACCGTCAGGTTTTTTATGAAATGTTTGAAAGAGATAAAATCGAATGGGTACGGGATTTTTTTAAACGCGAAGGTTTAAATATCGACAAAAACGGCATTGCAATTATTCTGGAAATGGTAGAAAACAACACCGATGCCTTAAGGCAGGAATGTTCCCGTTTGATAAATTTTCTGCATGGCAGCGATTCTTCAAAAGACAAAAACATTAATGTTCAAGATATAGAAAAATGGCTGTCTCATAACAGGGAGGAGTCCGCATTTACGCTGTTTTCCCGCATTGCCGCAGGTGATCTTTCCAAAGCACTGGAATCCTTAACTATCATGTTAGCCGCCAAAGAGAGAGCGCCTGGTATACTGGCAGGTCTTTCATGGTGTTTTGGTAAACTGCGTGATTATCTTTCGTTAGTGGAAACCGGAAATGCAAATAATAGTTTTGAACTAAAAAAGATAGGCATTTATTCTCCAAAGTCAAAAGACGATTATGCCGCCGCATCACAGCGATATAACACAGAATCCACAGAAGCTTGCCTTGCGCTTACAGCAAAGTATGATGTACTGATGCGTTCTCCTTTATCAGTAATGGAAAACATACTAATGCACAGGTATATTTTAGCGGTAATGAATACCGCTAAAAAACCCTTTGCTTTTTAAAACATTACTGGTTCAAGCTCCTTGATTGTTTCTGATGCACGAATATCTTCTTTGTCATCATCAGTGTAATGAAGCGCCGGTTCAGCAACAATTGCTTCGCTGGAAGTTTTTCCCTCTTTTTTAAATTCGGGACGAAACTCTACATGTTCTGCAACAATGGTTACACGCGAATGAGGTTTACCATCGGCGCTATTCCAGCGATCCTCTTTTAAGCGGCCTACAACACGTACGCCCCGGCCCTTTCGGCCTTTGGTGTAACATGCCTCGGCAAGCTTTCCCCAGGTTTCCACATCGAAAAAGGACACTTCCTTCTCAAAACCGGATTCCTGGTTGTTTTGCTTGTAATAGCGATTTGACGCAAGACGTAATGTACATACTTGTGTCCCTTTAGGGGTGGATCGAAGCATTGGATCTTTAACCAGGTTACCTTCGATTAAAATTGAATTGAGGCTATTCATAAATTCCTCCTCTGCAAATTCCGGCAGCAAACTACCGCCGCGTCCAGGAACTTTTTCAAAGAAAAAATTCTTGGATACTATATATGGCGTGCACATGCATGGCGCTTGACCGAAAATGAAAAAAAATGCGAAATTTTTAAAATAGTCGTAATATCAGCCGTTTATTTGTAATAATCGGCATCCGTTTTTCTAAAACCTTATCCTTGCTGCAGCTCTTGCGCCAACAACAAGATGGTTATCAGTGTTAAATTCATGCCTGTACAGACTGAATAAAAAAGCTATAATCCAACATATGAAAGACATGTACGGCGTAACTCCCTGGGGGCGCTGGTTTATTGATATTCTCGACAGCTACAAGATGGGAGAAAGGCTTAATCGCGGCAGACGTTATGCCAATGCAGGTAAAGTACTTTCTATGGAACTGGCAGAAGGAAAGGTTGTTGCCAAAGTCGAAGGAAAATACAAGCCCTTTTACAAAGTGGCTATCGTTTTCCCTCTATTGGAAAATGAAGAAAAAGTATACGGCATGATCGAAAAAGACCTGCCGCTTTTGGCGCAGATTGCCGCAGGCGAATTACCGGAATCTTTTTTACATAAACTTAAAAGCGAAGGCATTAACCTGATTCCCAAACACTGGCGGGAAATGAAAAGAACGTGTACGTGCCCGGATTACGGCGACCCTTGCAAACACATGGCTGCGCTTTATTACATTATCGCAAGGGAAATTGATTCAAATCCGCAAGTTTTATTCCGTCTGCGCGGAATGGATTTATCAAGCAGGTTTGGAAAAGCTTCGGTTCACACAATAACGCAGCCATTTACAATTACCTTTGCCGAAAAAACCAAAACCTTAAAAACCGGTATAGAAACGCCTTTGGGATTTGAAGAAATCCAGGGATTTGAAGAAATCCAGGGATTCGAAGAAATCCCGCATTGCGGGCATCTTATCACTTCGCTATTGCCTGTCAATCCTCCATTTTGCCACAAAGATTTTGCGGCTGTTATGGCGGATTTTTACCATCTTTGCGCACAAACAGAGCTGGAAAGCCATATATTTACCAATACAAAAAAGGGATGGGAACAGGCCGAAACAGATGAAGAGCGCCTAACGCAAATCGAACATGATTTTTCCCGCTCTCATTGGAAAATACTCTGCTCAAAGCTTATCCCGGGTACAGAACCAACGCTTATTGCAGAAGATATAAACGGTAATAAAAAACATTATTCGCTTTTTGAAACATTCCGGTATTTTGTGCAATTTTCGTCTGATGACGGAACTGCCTCTTACAATTTTCTTTTTTACCTTTTTAAGTATTTGAACCTTTTATGTTCTTCGGGCGCGTTTATACCGTATGTGTTGATCGACTATGATGATACCTTAAAAATAATATGGCGGCCGTTTGAAACATTGCCATTGGTTTCACAAACGCTCGAAAAAATTGCGTCATTGGAATGTGGAATGTTAGAAACACCCCCAACATTTAAAATCAGTTTAACAAACAAACAGGTAAAAACAACCGGAAAACAAATGGTAAGCGGAAAAAGTGTTGTTGATCTTCTAACTTCTGCATTTTTAAGCGAATGGGTCAGACAAAAATTCCTGATTTTTCGCAGCCATTACAGCAAGGAAGCAAACAATGAGTTTAAACAACTATTAAACCTTTTTTTCATGGGAATGTTTATTGACGTATCCGCGCCTGCCAAACGTTCGCTTCCTATGGCCATTGATCGCTGGCTTTCTGTATTACATACCGATTTTTTGGCACATCGCTACGTGATCAACATAAAAAACCTGTCCAAGCGTATCGAAGACGATACTACCGGTTTTACGGATTTTGCCATTTCCATGGACACAATTACAGAAAACGAAACTTTAGAGAATGCCGGCACAAAAAAAACACCGCTTTATAAATGCAAACATTTGGAAGTAATGCGCGCGCCAACTGCCCTTTCCAATTATCTGCCGGAAATTAACGACCTTTTTTCCCGCCCTAATGTAATCCTTAGCGAAATGCGCCTTGTTTCTTTCATGGATTCGGCTTCCTCACTGTTAACACGTTTGGGTATAACGATAAATTTGCCCAAAGCCCTTGTTAGGGAACTAAAACCGCGCCTCGTTGTCAAGGGAAAAACCGAATCTTCGCTGGTAAAATACCTTGACCTAAATAGCTTACAGGAATTTGAATGGCAAATTGCAATTGGCGATGAAGTGATGACGCTTAAAGAATTTGAAAAGCTGCTTAAATTAAAGCGCGCCATGGTTCGTTTTAGAGATGGTTTTGTCAAAATGCAGGCAGAAGAATTTTCGCGTTTGTTAAAAAAAGCAAAAACCGCAGCCCCGGACTTAAATGATTTTTTAAAAGCGCATTTTTCCGGAGACTCTGTATTAGCATTTGATTCGCGCGAAACCATCGATAACCTCTTTCGCGAACAAGACCTTCCAATTCCTGCATCCCTTATCGCTGATTTACGTCCATATCAGATACGAGGTTACAACTGGGTTTGCTCACTGTTGCTCTCCGGTTTTGGCTGCATACTTGCAGATGATATGGGACTTGGAAAAACAGTACAGTCAATTGCTGCAATATTGCGGCTTAAAGAAGACGGTTTATTGGGCGACAACTGCCTTGTCGTAACACCGGCTGCCCTGCTCATCAACTGGGAAAAAGAATTCAGCCGGTTCGCCCCAACATTAAAAGTTTCCCGTTATCACGGAACAGGCCGGCGTTTTGATAAAAAAAACGAAGTATTCCTTACTACTTACCAAACAATAGTCCGCGATACCGAAAAACTAAAAAAGAGAGCTTTCTCTTTGCTGCTTGTGGATGAAGCCCATTTAATGAAAAACGCCCAAACACGCATTTCCCGCACTGTTAAGCATCTTCGTTCCAAGTACCGCCTTGCACTTTCTGGAACGCCTGTAGAAAACCGGCTGGAAGACCTTCGCTCGCTTTTTGATTTTGTCCTGCCCGGTTATCTTGGCGATGCCGCAAATTTCAAACAACAGTACCGTATTCCCATCGAAGTAAAACGCAATAGCGGCAAAGTGCAGGATTTACAAAGGATTACCTCTCCATTCCTTTTGCGGCGGCTTAAAACCGACAAAACAATAATAAAGGATCTGCCGGATAAAATAGTCACAAACGAATACGCACTTTTAGAGAAAGAACAAGCGGCGTTATACAAAACAGTCGTATCCGAATCAATGAAAAAATCAGAACAGCTCAAATCTAAAGATAGACCTTCGCTTGTTCTGTATCTGCTTACATCGCTTAAACAAATATGCAATCATCCCAGAGTATATGACAAGGAAAGCCCGCCAATCATGGAACTTTCGGGGAAAGCCCAGCTTCTTGTCACACTGTTAAAAGAAATTCTTGCCAACAGGGAAAAAACACTTGTTTTTAGCCAGTATGTTGAAACCCTTGACTGCCTGGAAAAGATAATCAAAAAAGAACTGGGAGAAACAGCGTTGATTTATCATGGAGGCCTTGATCAGGGAAAACGCGCAAAAATCATCGATACTTTCCAAAACGATCCTGTTTCACGGATAATGCTTATCAGTTTAAAAGCGGGCGGACTTGGGCTTAATCTTACTGCGGCAAGCCGTGTCATTCACTACGATTTATGGTACAACCCTGCAGTCGAAAACCAGGCCACCGACCGTGCATTTCGTATCGGACAAAAACGCAAGGTTTTTGTTCACCGTTTTATTACAAAAAACAGCTTCGAAGAAAAAATTGACGCGATGATTACAAGTAAACAAGAGCTTGCGGATATGACGGTGAAATCCGGTGAATCATGGCTTGCAAGGATGAGTCATGAGGAGTTAAAACTGTTGTTTGAGCGTTAAGACTGCCTACAATTTAAGTAGAAAACACAGATGTTTCCGTAGCCAGCAAGCGCCGGTCGTACTTCATTCTTCTGTCTCCTCTGCCGGAACGCCGGTCAATACCAGTGCGGTTATCAAAGACCAGTTCTCCATTCACAATTACTTGGTGATGCGCCTGCATTTTTTCCATTTCTTCATCGCGCACCCATCTTTTTACAACAGTATCAAGACTGGTAAAATCAACAGGTTTGGAAAGAAAATCCTGAAAGCCTTTACTTAAAAACATTTCTTTAGTACCAATAATGGCATTAGCGGTAAAAGCTATTATGGGAATATTTTTGGCATATTCAGTTCCAATTTCTTCGCGTATAATCCGTGTGGCTTCTATGCCGTCCATTTCGGGCATCATGTGATCCATAAAAATCGCATTGTATCTGACTTTTTCATTACGAACAGCGTTTACAGCCTGCTGCCCTGATGTCACACAATCAATTTGCATTCCGTAAGGTTTCATCATGCCCTTTGCTACATCAAGGTTGGTCATTACATCATCAACAACCAACACATGCGCATAAGATAAATTGATACGCGATATACGCGATTTTCGCTTTTTCCCCTGATAATGAGAATTCTTTAGTACACTTGCAATTTCCAGCCCTAGTACTTCTTTGGTGGTATATTTCTGAGGAAACATCACCGTAAAAACACTACCCTTGCCAAATTCACTTTCTACTTTGATAGTACCGCTCATCAATTCTACAATCATTTTTGCAATGGAAAGTCCCAAGCCGGTTCCTATCATTTTTACATTGCGCTTCGTTTCCATCTGGACATATTCGGTAAATAACCTGTCGATATTTTCTCTTTGAATACCAATGCCGGTATCTTTAACGGATATAACAAGCATAATGGCATCATCTTCATCTTTTAATGTTTCACAGCTTACATTAAGTTCTACTGTTCCTTTAACCGTGTATTTAAAAGCATTGGACAGAAGGTTGTTAAAAATTTGTTTAACCCGTAATTCATCACCTATCAGACTTTTAGGTATATTTTCGTCTATGTTAAGTATTAATTCGATTGGTTTTTCACCTTTCCACATAATGCTTTGAGTGATAACATCACTTATCATACTGGAAGGATCATATTCTGCCAGCGTAAGATTAAACATGCCAGATTCAATTTTGGAAAAATCAAGGATATCATTCACAAGCCTTAAAAGAGACGATCCTGCATCGCTGATATTTTCTACATTATCGCGGGCTTCTTCGTTTAATCCATCAGCCTCAAGGGTTAGCTCTGCAAGGCCAATTACAGCATTCAAAGGAGTGCGCATTTCGTGGCTCATTCTGGCAAAGAATTTGCTCTTTTCTTCGGCAGCGGCAATGGCACTCTGTATGTGAGCGTACTGTTCCAACGCACGGACTTGATTAACAATTTGCATTTGAAGACTAACCTTAGTCTTAATAATTCTGATGCTGATAGGTTTGTACACGTAATCTGCAGCTCCGAGTGTCAGCCCTTTTTCTTCATCAGTGACACTGTTTAGCCCGGTAATAATAATAACAGGAATTTTTTGGGTTTTTTCTGTTTTTTTAAGTGTAGAAAGTACATCAAACCCGGTCATACCCGGCATTATAATATCCAGCAAAATTAAATCTGGCATATACATATCGGCCATTTCCAGAGCAGCGGCGCCGTCATACGCTTTATAAATCGTATACTCCTCGTCTAATACATTACTCAAAAGATCATTAAAAAATTCTTCATCATCTACTATGAGTATGCTGTTTTTATTTGAATCATTCATATTTATTAATAGTATAACATATAATTTTATATTTGTGTATTGACCGCGAACTGATCAACAAGTTAATGCATGATCTTAAACATTAAAAACGTAAAAGGGCAATATAACTGGAATAGGCATAAACTTGCCGCCACTTTTTTTCGCTTATTTTTTCCACAATTTCAAGGTCAATAAGTTTTTTAACACCGCTTATCGCTGTAGGTTTGGTTAATCTGGTTCGCCGGATAATTTCTGCAATATTCAATACCGGCTTTTGTTTGAATATTGTAAATATTGTTCGTGCCGAAGCACTTGCACGGCCAAGCCCGGATAGTTTTTCATCGTCAAAAGCAAACAGTTTTTTTATTTTCAAGAGTGTTATTTTTGCGTCAACTGCTGTTTCTGCAACACCTTCCAAAAAAAAATTCAGCCACGATTCCCAATCGCCTGTTTTACGCGGCTCGGTCAGTTTTTCATAATACAGATCACGGTGTTTCCTAAAAAACAAACTTAAGTATAAAAACGGTGAACGCAGAAAACCTGCAACATAAAGGTATAACGTAATCAGTAATCTGCCGGCACGTCCATTACCGTCAAGGAAAGGGTGGATTGTTTCAAACTGGTGATGAATAAGAGCAGCCCTAACCAATATGGGCATTTTGTCTTTTGCGTGTATATATTTTTCAAGTTCGCCAAGACAGTCCTTTACCTTATCCGGCGGAGGCGGGACAAAATGAGCATTTCCGGGACGAGTTCCGCCAATCCAATTCTGTGTTTTCCTGAATTCACCGGGTGTTTTGTCAAAACCTCGTGCATTGGTAAGAAGAATTTTATGTATTTCGCGAACAAGCCGGAAAGACAAGGGAAATCCGCCCTGAATACGCTCCAACCCATGTTTTAACGCTGCCACATAAGAAGAAACTTCGGTTACATCGTTTATAGGCACTCCGGCAGTTCCGTCAGATTCATAACGTAAAAGATCATCAAGAGTAGACTGCGTACCTTCAATTTGAGATGAAAGAACTGCTTCTTTACGGACATACATATAATTGACAATACTCTGATCCGGCAAGCTTTCTACGATTCCGTTTAATTCGCCAATAGCCAGATTTGCTTTTTCGAGCCACTCGGATATTTCTGACATATTTATTGCTGGTATTGGCGGCAGGGCTTTTGGTACATAGGTACTATAACTTTCACTTGCCACAAGCGAGGATTTTATATATGCCGCTTGGAGTTTTCTTTTCATTCTCTGTTTAAAATTATCGTATATTAAGTTTTACAAGTCAATAGAGAAAGTAAAGGATAATGGCTTATCCTTTACTTTCTCGGAAAGAAAGTAAAGGATAATGGCTTAACTTTTACTTTCTCGGAAAGAAAGTAAAAGTTGCTTTTTTTAGTTTACCTTTTTTTGGCCTGCTCCACCGCATCCGTTATACCGGTAATCCTGTCATCGTTATCCGAGTACGCTGTTGTGGGAAGCGCTGTATCCTTGCGGGGCGTCAAAGCGCCGGTGGGGCATGTGGAGACGCAAAGGCCGCAGCTGTTGCAGTTTTTGTCTTCGCCCAACGGCATACTAAACGGCGGCTCGACAGTGGTATCAAACCCGCGGCCAATAAAACCAAATACGCCGCTGCCGGACTCAATGCAGATGCGAACACAGCGGGCGCAAAGGATACACTTGTTTCGATCCCTTACGATGTACTGATGACTTTCGTCTATTTTATGGGTTGTTTGTTCGCCGCTAAATGCAAATTGATCTGCCTTGTAGTCTGTTGCGTATTGGCGCAGCTTACAGTCATTTACGTCTGCACATCCGCACTCAAGACACCTTGCAGCTTCCATCTTTGCCTGCTCTTCTGTCATCCCCAGTTCGACTTCGTCAAAGTTTAAATGACGCTGGACTTTTGTAAGCATGGGCATGGAGACTTTTTCGACTTGTTCGATATTATCAAAAGTATCAGCAGGGATTTCTTTATAATCTTTTGCTTTAACATGATCGTAAGCGACAATTTCTGCTTCGATTTTTTCGCCCTTCATGTACTTGTCCATGGCGTAGGCTGCTCTTTTGCCGCCCGCTATTGCGAGGATTGCAGTATAAGGACCCGACACAGCGTCCCCTGCGGCAAAGATACCGTCGATGTTGGTCATCGCTGTTGATTTATCAGCCACAAGGCAGTCACGTTTTGTTTCTACATTACAATCATCGCTGATAAAACTTAAATCCTGTGTTTGGCCAATTGCGGAAATAACGTAGTCCAACTCCAAATCGTATTCAGACCCGGCGATTGGGCGCGGCGACCTTCTACCGGACGCATCGGGTTCGCCCAATTCCATTTTGGTAAGCTTTAGTGTGACTTTGTCGCCTTTCTGGGAAACGCCTATTGGGTTTGTCAAAATATTAAACTCAACGCCTTCCAGTTGGGATTCGTGTATTTCCATTTCGTCTGCGGGCATTTCGGCAATCGTTCTGCGGTAAATCAACTTTACGTTTTCCGCACCAAGGCGAATGGCTGTTCTTACGCAGTCCATCGCAGTGTTACCGCCGCCAACTGCTGCGATTTTTTTGCCTTTAAAATCAGGCTGCTGCCCTCTTGTCAGGGCGCCAAGGTAGTCTACGCCGATCAAAACACCCGGGCAGTTTTCCTCGCCGTCTACTCCCAACGGCCAGCCCTTTTGCGAGCCCACTGCCAAAAGGATTGAGTTAAAGCCGGCGGCTTTTAAACTTTTTACAGTGATGTCTTTACCAAAATCCGTATTGTAAATAATCTCGACACCTAACGACTTGATAATGTCTACTTCCGCATCAAGGGTTTCGCGGGGCAGGCGGTATGAAGGTATACCGTAGCGGAGCATTCCGCCGGGGTGTTCCTGTCTTTCGTAAATTGTTACAGCATGCCCTTCTTGAGCCAGGTACCAGGCGGCAGTTAAACCCGCGGGGCCTGCGCCAATGATGGCCGCTTTTTTGCCTGTTGCAGGTTTTTTTTCCGGCAGGTAGGGATTGGCTTTATTCAAGTCGATATCGGCAACAAAGCGTTTTAAATACGCAATGCCGACTTTTCCCTCGAATATATTGCGGCGGCATTTTGTTTCGCATGGTCTTGTGCATATTCGCCCGCATACAACCGGCAGGGGATTTGTCTCTTTAATTAGTTTTAATGCTTCTTCATACCTGCCTTTTGCTATGTGGTTTAAATACCCTTGAATATCGGTATGCGCAGGACACTCAATAACACAAGGAGCAGTACAGTCCCCGTAATGCTGAGAGACCAAAAGTTCAAGACAGGTTTTTCTGGCTTTTTTGATTGTTTCGGACTCTGTAGTGATCACCATGCCGTCTTTTATCTGCGCCCCGCAGGAAAGCGGAACTCCGCGCTCCCCTTCGATCTCCACCCGGCAGATCATACACGATCCAAATGGGTTAAGACGCGGATCATGACACAGGGTAGGTATATCTACGCCATTATCACGGCAGGCATCCAAAACCGTCTGATTCGGTTTTGCTTCATATTTTTTTCCGTTAATTGTTACATTTATACTCATTATAAAACCTCATTTATTCTACCAAAATGGCATCAAACTTACATACTGCTTTGCATATTCCGCATTTTGTACATTTATCCTGTTCTATTACATGCAATTCTTTTACCTTGCCGCGAATTGCGTCTACAGGGCATTTTTTTGCACATAACGTACAGCCATTACATTTTTCTGCATCAACATCAAATTTGATAAGCGCTTTACACTGACATGTAGGGCATTTTTTATCTTTTATATGCGCTATATACTCATCTTTATAGTATTGAATCGTAGTAAGTACGGGGTTTGGCGCAGTTTGCCCTAATCCGCAAAGGGCATTGGTTTTAATCTGATAAGACAATTCTTCGAGCTTTTCGATGTCGCCGTCTTTACCCTCGCCTTTTGTGATTCTTTCCAGAATCTCCAACATTCTTTTTGTGCCGATTTTACAAAAGGTACATTTGCCGCACGATTCCGCCTGGGTAAAATTCAAAAAGTACCTTGCAATATCCACCATGCAGTTGTCTTCGTCCATGAC
>JAITFY010000105.1 GCA_031281025.1 Treponema sp.
AAAACAAAAATAAAGCGAATATTAAAAAGCACAAAGTTTCTTTTGAAGAGGCTCAATCAGTGTTTTTTGACGAAAACGCTAAAATGATTCACGATCCGGATCATTCTGATATTGAAGACAGGTTTATTATGTTAGGCTTGAATAAATTGTTGAATTTACTTGTGGTATGCCATTGCTACAGAGAAAACAGTGATATTGTTAGAATTATTTCAGCTAGAAAAGCTACGAAAAAAGAGGCTTTAAAATATGGAGGAAGAAAATGAGAAAAGAGTATGATTTTTCCAATGCTATGCCTAATCCGTATATAAAAAAACTACGGAAACAGGTTGCGGTTAAAATAGACGCACCTATTGTGGACTATTTTAAAAAACAAGCCAATATACTAGGCATGGCTTACCAGAGCTTGATAAGTATGTATTTGGCAGATTGTATTGCCAATAAAAAAACTGCGACTATTGCGTGGAAGTGAGTGCGCTTTCTGGAAGCCTACAATGCGTAATTAGTCAAAAGATTTATGCTTCGTGTTTCATTTGGGTTGAACTGCACACCCCGCCAGCATCAGCACGGAAAACATTGATGCCAGCATGAGAAGCGTAGGGAATTTGAGGTTTTTTGTCATGGTGTTAAGGTAGAAAATACTAAAGTTGGACTTGGAAGTTTCTATATTATACTGAAATGAACCTATCAAAAGCGGAGTTTGCCAAATGACAAAAGAGTTGCTGCCTGTTTATTTGTATTTCATTGTGGAAAAAATAATCCCAATGATTATTTTGGAATATAAATTAAGCGAAAATGAAGCAATACAAAAGTTTTATTGCTCAAAATTATATTCTTTTTTGGAAAATCCCAAAACTGGAGTTTGGCGTTATAGCCCCAA
Source organism: Treponema sp. (assembly GCA_031281025.1). Lineage (GTDB taxonomy): Bacteria > Spirochaetota > Spirochaetia > Treponematales > Breznakiellaceae > WQXQ01. Next base: position 878 of record JAITFY010000105.1, read on the forward strand.
ATTATTATTCAATTTATACAAGGAAGAACAGGAAAATGGAGATTTCACCTTTCCTGAAGAGGCGGCGTAGTGACAAAAGAAGGGAACTTTATTATATTCGCAATTGAGCAATATAAAAAAGCAATGAAATTGCAAGGCAAAGATGTTGTAGAATTATTTAAAAAGCACGACATTTTTGAACTTATCAGGAAATCTTATTTTATTTACCACATTGAAAGAGAGCAAAATATGATAGATGACATAAACGCCTATATTTTCGCTTCCCAAAGGAAACTCGCTATGCGTAATTTTTCAATACTGGCAGTGTTAGCAGCGGCGTTGCTGTTTTTAGTTTCTTGCGGCAAGCATAGCTTTGAGGATGTTTTTGATGATATTTTTGGCAACTCTTCTTCGAGCAGTGGAAATGGCACTGTGCCAGGCGTTGTTGGGCCATTGATACAAACGCAGTGGGCTCAACGCTCTCCATTTAATGATTTGTTTCCAATGGTAGACGCGAGCCAGGGCTTTTCTGTAGATAATACCGGTCGTGCAATAACCAACTGCAGCAATACCGCTATGGCGCAGATTATGGAATTTCACCGGCATCCGGCACGGGGGAGCGGTTCGAGCACTTTAATTACCATTCATCCGCAGGCCGTCAGTGTTCCGGCCGTGAATTTAGATGTAACTTTTGATTGGGATAATATGCTCAGAACCTATCCTAATGCCAACAGCGGAACGGAGCGGGAGCGGAATGCCGTGGCTACCTTGCTTTACCATCTCGCCGCTGCATCAGGCGCAAACAATAGAAGTAACATCCAGGCATTGATCAACAATTTTGGTTATGACAGAAGTATACAACGCCTCGAACGCAAATTTTACACCGATGCCCAGTGGGAAGCGATAATAAGGCAGCAGTTGGATCTTGGCCTTCCGGTTTATTATTGGGGATGTGCTGCTGACGGCAACGCGAGCAGAGCCCATGCTTTTATAGTGGACGGATATGACGATAGCGGCAGGTTTCATATCAACATGGGATGGAGCGGCAGGGACGACGGATGGTATTTTCTTAACAATATAAACCCCAGAGACTATGATTTTAATCATGAACAAATTATGATTATTAATATCAGACCGGATGCAGGCAGTACCGGCAGTAACGATATGGCTCTAATATCTTTTGCTGTAGCAAAAACAACCGTAACTCAAAATGAGGCGCTTACCATTAGTTTCAGGCCAAGAAGCTCAGGCTTTTTTCCCGGTGGTCAATTTGGCGCGGCCTTAGTGGATAATAACGGTAATATTGTAGAAGTTATCGGGGTTATGAATAGGTCTGAGTTAAGACCCGGAACAGCGTGGACGCTTGCTTACGATCCTCTGGTGTTTAATACTTTTGTACCCGAAACCGTAAGTCCGGGGCAATACCGGCTGCAGATTGTTTCCAGAATAACTAACGGGGAGTGGAAAATCATTACTGCTTCTGATCTTACTGCGGGTGTTCCCAATGCGATTAATTTAACTGTTACCGCAGAAACAGGCGCGCGGGGCGGCGGTCACGGTATATCATTAAACAGTTTGACGGTAAGTTCAACTGCTGCAACCAGAAATACTCCGTTTACAGTTAGTGTCAGACCGCAAAATACCGGCTCGAATGATTTTCCCGGCGGTCAATTGGGCGCGGCCTTAGTAGACAATAACGGTAATATCGTGGAAGTTATCGGTACCAGAAATTTGTCAGCGTTAACCCCCGGTAGAGGGTGGTTCGAAAGGAACGATCCATTAGTAATAAATTGTTCTGTTCCCAACACCGTACCCCCCGGACAATACCGTTTGCGTATTGTTGTCAGACCCACCGATGGCGAATGGCGGCTCGCAACGCTGTCTTTGCCGGAGGTTCCCAACAGCATTGACTTTACGGTGGAGTAGCCGGAGCAACCAAGCTTCCACCCGAGTTTTTTTCTATATTACAATCATGCAATTCATCTGGGACGAAAACAAAAATAAAGCGAATATTAAAAAGCACAAAGTTTCTTTTGAAGAGGCTCAATCAGTGTTTTTTGACGAAAACGCTAAAATGATTCACGATCCGGATCATTCTGATATTGAAGAC
>JAITFY010000162.1 GCA_031281025.1 Treponema sp.
ATTTCAAAACCGTCCTTGCCATCGCTAGACCATTTCCATGCAGCTTCTTCTGTGGCTTTGCGTGTGATTACTTCGATTTTTTCTGCAACCATAAAAGCCGAATAAAAACCCACACCAAATTTCCCTATCAGATTTGAATCTTTTTTGGCATCTTCGGCAAGTTTTTCCAGGAACATCCTTGTACCGGAACGTGCAATAGTTCCAAGCGATTCAATTAAGTCGGCTTCGTTCATGCCAATCCCATTGTCGGAAATTGTCAGGGTTTTACCATCTTTATTAAAAGAAATGTCAATACGCGGATCAAAATTGACAGATTTGTATGTTTCGTCCGCTACTGTAAGATATTTGAGTTTGTCCAAAGCATCTGATGCATTGGAAACAAGCTCCCGCAGGAAAATTTCCCGGTTGGAATAAAGCGAATGAATGATAAGGTGCAGCAACCGGCTTACTTCGGTCTGAAATTGGTACGAACAGGGTTCGCGTTGCGCCATGAGGGGCTCCTTGTGGTTTTTGTTGTATTGTTTAGCCTATAGTAGTAAAAAGATAAAAAAAAGTCAATTGATGAACATATCTTTTCACATTTAGTATTTTTCTATATGCTTTACATAAGGAGTATTTATGTCAACAAAGAAGCAGGCTTTGACGGTTCTTGTTACCGGAAGTTTCATGCAGCTATTTTTAGGGATCCTTTATGTATGGAGTGTTTTTGTAAGACCGGTCTGCGAGGTTTATGGTTGGCATATCGAAAGTGTAAAACTTACTTCGTCCTTCATGCTTTGTTTTTTTGTTATCGGAATACTAACCGGCGGCAAACTTATATTAAAAATTGGTTCCGATAAAGTTGTCCTTGGCGGCGGACTTTTGCTTGCAATAGGTATGCTTTCTACGGCGTTACTGCCTTTGAATGCTGCATGGCTAATGTACATCACTTACGGTATTTTGGGCGGATTTGGCGTGGGCGCAGCCTATAATGCGATCATCAGTGCGGTACAAAAGTGGTATCCAAAAAAACGAGGGTTTGCAACCGGCATTGTTGTTTGCGCATTTGGGTTTTCTACAGTTTTATTTGCTCCGTTAATCGAAACTTTGGTTAAGTATTATGGATTGAGAAACACTTTTTTAATCCTTGCTGCGGCTTATTCTATCGTGACAATTATACTGTTCAGATTTATCCGTCTGCCGGATATCGCTTCCCTGGCAGCAGCGCAACCAACATCCATGCAGGCGGGTAAAACAATTAAAAAGAACGATTATACAATTACAGAAACAATCAGAACAAAGGAATTTTACTTTATTACAATTTCGTTAATGGCAGCGACAGCTTCGTTTTTTATTCTGATGCCGTCTTTTATTGAGCTTGCCGTTGAACGGGGTGTTCCGGCTTTTGGAACAATCATCGTAATGATGACAGGTGTTGCCAATGCAAGCGGACGCCTAATCGTACCTTTGTTGTCCGATAAAATTGGCAGGGAAAAGGCAACGTTAGCTGTCATTTTTGTGACATCAATTTTTACATTGGCCTTACTCTTTGCTCACGGTTTTATGTTTATTGTTTCGGTTTTAATTATCGCTTTTTGCTTTGGCAGTTTGCCAGGAATTTATTCCGTACTTACATCGGATTATTTTGGCTTAAAAAATGTCGGCGCAAATTACGGCGCTGTAATGATGGGTTTTGCAGTATCGGCTCTTACATTCCCAAAATTAATTGGATTAATACAAAGTGATACAATAAAATTTATTACGCTATCCGCCATGACAGCAGGCGGAGTTATACTAATTGTTCTTTTGATGATTTCCAAAAAAAAGAGGTTAATAAATGTCTAAAAAATTATTGATGGGCAACGAGGCGATTGCACTTGGCGCTATTCGCGCAGGGGTGCATCTTGTGACAGGTTACCCCGGCACTCCCTCGACAGAAGTGCTGGAGACTGTTGCAAAACACAATGATGGCACTATTTATGTTGAATGGTCTGTCAACGAAAAGTCTGCTCTGGAAGTTGCAGCGGGCGCATCATTTGCAGGCGCACGGACAATGGTAACAATGAAACAAGTTGGCCTTAATGTTGCATCCGACCCGCTAATGAGCCTGAACTATGTCGGCGTTAAAGGCGGTATGGTCATAGTCGTTGCCGATGATCCGGGGCCAATCTCCTCGCAAACAGAACAGGATACCCGCCATTTTTCCAAGTTTGCCAAACTTGCACTGTTTGATCCTTCCACACCCGAAGAAGCTTACACCATGATCGCAGACGCATTTGACCTCTCCGAAAAATACGGCGAGCCTGTGTTGTTTCGTCCTACCACACGTGTCTGCCACAGCTGTTCATCAGTAGAAATCCTAGACAATTTGCCAAAAACCAAACCCTGCGGATTTGTTAAAGATCAACGATGGGTGATCTTCCCGCGTCTTACCTACACAAACAAATTTAAAATCGAAGAAAACTTAAAAGCGATGAGCGATGAATTTTCGCAGTACGATAAAAACATTTTAACCGGAACTGGCAAAAAGGGAATCGTTTCGGGCGGAGTAAGTTATACTTTTGTGCGTGAAGCGTTAAACGATTCAACAGAATGTAAACTTTTAAAAATTTCTACCTACCCCTTTCCCGACAAACTGGCGCTAAAGTTTCTGGAAGGACTGGATGAAGTACTCGTAATAGAAGAACTTGATCCGGTAATCGAAAACGAACTTGTCCGTCTTTGCGGGCTTTACCAGTTAAACACAAAAATACTTGGCAAACGAAGCGGCCATATTCAAATTGCCGGAGAAAATTCGCCGGACAGCGCTGCCAATGCTATTCAAGTTTTCCTGAACCAAAAAGAAGAAAACTCTTTAAGTAAAATTTCCTTCCAGGAGAGCTCATTGCCTGCCCTGCCCGTTCGTCCGCCTGTGATGTGCGCCGGCTGTTCACACCGCAGCGCTTTTTTTGCGGTTAAGGAGGCAACCAAAGGCAAACCAGCCGTTTACACCGGCGACATAGGCTGTTACACGCTGGGGAACGCTGCTCCCCTTAACATGGTAGACACCTGTTTGTGCATGGGAGCAGGCATTACCGTTGCACAAGGATTAGCCCGCATCGAACAAGCTCGTACCGGGCAGGATACTTACCATTTTGCCTTTATCGGCGACTCAACCTTTTTCCACACCGGTGTCCCGGGGGTAATCAATGCAGTTTACAATCAAACGGACATCATCGTTGTTGTTCTTGACAACCATACAACAGCCATGACAGGTAACCAGCCGCATCCCGGCATGGGTATCACCATGATGGACAACGTGACAACTAACAAAGAATCCCGCCCATCTAAAATCAGCATCGAAAATATCTGTACAGGGATTGGTGTATCTGCGCTGATAAAAGTAAATCCATTCGACCTAAATGCATCAAAAGAAGCCGTTACCAAATTGATGGCGTTAAAAGGCGTACGAGTATTGCTGTTTGATGCGCCATGTATCATGATAGAAAAACCGGGTGAAGGCAAAGCAGAAATTGATCTCTCAAACTGCAATGGCTGTAAATTGTGCCTGCAAAAATACGGCTGCCCCGCCATCAGCATCGAAAGCGATAGCGGAAAAGCGGCAATCAACACAGCGTTATGCGTTGGCTGCAAAGTCTGCGTAAAAATCTGCCCAAAAGGAGCAATCTCATGCAAATGACATACAACTATATGATAGGCGGTGTGGGAGGCCAGGGCACGGTGCTCGCATCCAAACTGATTGCTGCTGCGGCAATCAAAAAAGGGTTTGAGGCGCGCACCACAGAGTTTATCGGCATGGCGCAGCGGGGTGGAAGCGTGTTTGGACATTGCAGAATTGGGGAAAAAATATTTTCGCCAAAAATTCCTTTGGGAAAAGCGAACGCAATTATCGGATTTGAACCTGCTGAGGCAATCAGGCAGCTGCCGTACCTTAGTCCCAATGGTATTGTGATTGTGTGCAATAATGTGATCCAACCTGTTTCCGGCCCTTCTGTCGGTGTTTATGATGGAAATGCAATGATCGAATACCTTAAAGCAAATCTAACGGCAAGCAATCAGGCAGCGAAGCTTATCATCATCGATGGAAAACAACTGACAGGCCAGAATGCAAAAACGTTAAATGTCTCCCTTTTGGGAGCGGCAGTAAAAGCTGAGATTTTCCCGTTTGATGCACAGCCATTTAAAGAAATTTTCCCGGAAATACTGCCAAAGCATTTTCTGGAAATGAACTTAAAAGCTTTCAATTTAGGAGTGGAAATATGTCCATGAATACAATTAACCAAATTAAAAACTCAATCAATAGGGCGATGAAAAGCGCTTTTTATCAAAAACATTTTTCCGGTGTAAATGTTAATGACATTAACTCAATGGAAAATTTCCGCAACCTTCCGTTCACGGACAAGGAAGACCTACGCGACGCTTATCCATTGGGGCTGCAAGCAACCCCGGATGAAGAGATCGTCCGTATCCATTCGTCGTCCGGCACAACCGGCACGCCTGTGATAATCCCCTACACAAAAAAGGATGTCGATGACTGGTCGTTAATGTTTAAGCGCTGTTACGAGACAGCCGGCTGCACCAGCCTTGATCGTATTCACATAACTCCCGGATACGGTTTGTGGACAGCGGGAATCGGCTTTCAGGCAGGAGCCGAGCTGCTGGGAGCGCTTGCTATCCCAATGGGGCCGGGCAATACGGACAAACAAATCAAGATGATGATCGATTTAAAGTCCACTGTCCTTTGCGCAACTTCCTCTTATGCGCTGCTTCTTGCCGAAGAGATCGAAAAACGCGGCGTCCGCGACAAGATTCACCTTAAAAAAGGCGTAATTGGCTCTGAACGCTGGGGTGAAAAAATGCGAAAACGTATTGCCGGCGAACTTGGCGTAGAGTTATACGACATTTACGGCTTAACCGAAATCTACGGGCCCGGAATCGGCATCAACTGCCAAAAACAGGACGCCATGCACATCTGGACAGACTATCTGTACTGCGAAATAATCGATCCAAAAACAAGAGAGCTCCTTCCCGAAGGCAAAACCGGAGAACTTGTAATTACAACTCTTTGTAAGGAAGGCGCTCCATTAATCCGCTATCGTACTCACGACCTTACAAAAATAATTCCGGGCAAATGCGAATGTGGTATGGACTTCCCAAGAATTGCCACCCTAATTGGCCGCTCCGATGACATGGTTAAAGTTAAGGGGGCGATCATCTACCCAAGCCGGGTAGACGAACTCCTTGCCACGATCGAAGGTGTAAGCAGCGAATACCAAATCATGATAGATCACCTAAACGGCAAGGACATACTAACACTGTTTTTTGAAACAAAGGAAACCGATTCAATTAGAGACCTGGAAAAAAGAGTGGAACAGGAATTTAAACGCAATATCAGCATCACGCCAAAGGTAAAGGCCGTTGGCATGGGAGAACTTCCGCGAAGCGAAAAAAAATCTACGCGGGTTTTTGATAATCGATATTAAGGAGGCTGAATATGAAAGACTATAAAACATTGGCAAAAACAATTTACAACAGAAAATCGGTACGGGTATTTTCTGAAATTCCGGCAGAAATTTTAGAAAATGATGTAGACTTGATTAAAACATTCGATATTAAACCATTGATAGAAAATATCAAGGTTAAAGTAAAAGTGTTAAAAAAGAATGAAGTTAAAAATAACCGTTCACAGTACTGTATCGCTTTTTACAGCGAAGAAAAACCGCTTTATCTGGAGAACATCGGATTTATTGGCCAACAGATAGAGCTTGAACTTCAATCAAGGGGATTGGGAACATGCTGGTGGGGTATGAAGAAACCCAAAAAAGAATTTAAAAGCAATGAAGGTCTTAACTGTATGATCACAATGACAGCGGGATTCCCCAGGAAAACCGAAACAAGAACATATCCAGATGGATTCAAACGAAAAGCTGTCAAGGATATTTTTGCAGGCGACATGTCAAATATCCAAAGCGGTACAATACCGGCTCGTTTAATCGAAGCAGTAAGAATAGCGCCGAGTGCAGTAAATTTGCAGCCCTGGATTATAGAAAAAATTGACAATACATATAACTTTTATATCAGACCGCCCAAAAGCTTAATAGAAAAAATGATAAAAGACATGAGACATATTGATATCGGCATTGCAATGGCGCACTTGACAATTCAGGCAAAAGCCGAAGGATTAGAAGTTTCTATGACATTCAGTGGAAAAGATATAAACCAGGGTAAATATTTGGCAGGCATTATAGTTTCTTAGTAAACCGGAGAAGTTAGTGTAAAACACACATAATTGTGGCAATACAGTTCAAAAACTGTTAGTTTTACAATAATTTTTGAAGTACAGTTCAAAAACTATTGATTTTTGTATAGTTTTTGCAGTATACTTCATTTAAATGATATTACGATCTCATTATGTTAACCAAATTGCCGCTTATCGGGATACCAAGCTTATAAAAATTGTCAGCGGAGTAAGACGCTGCGGTAAATCCACTTTGTTAGAACTATATCGCATGTATTTGCTGGAAAACGGTGTGCAGCCACAGCAGATAATCGAGATAAATCTGGAAGATGCGGATTATCATCATTTGCTTGATCCATATTTACTTCATGATCACATCAAAACAAGGCTGCTTCCTGCGAAAATGAACTATGTTTTTCTTGATGAAATTCAGTATGTAAATGAGTTTCAAAAAGCGGTAAACAGTTTATTTATTAAAAAAAATGTTGATATCTACATAACCGGATCAAACGCACATATTCTCTCGGGAGAACTGGCGACGCTTTTGTCGGGTCGTTATGTGGAAATTCACGTATTACCCTTGTCATTCAAGGAATATCTTTCTGTATTTTCCGATCGGGAATCCTCTTCTTTGAATATATCCCGCTGTTATAAGGATTACTTATTAAATAGTTCTTTCCCTTATACTCTGGAACTGGCAGCCAGGAAAGACAGCAAAAAACAAATACGGGATTACCTTGCCGGAATTTACAATACTGTTTTGCTTAAAGATATTGTAGCCCGGAAAAAAGTCGCCGATGTTCTAATGCTGGAAAGCCTAATTCGCTTTTTATTTGATAATATTGGATGCGAAACTTCAACAAAAAAAATTGCCGATTCCATGACCAGCGCCGGCAGAAAAATATCAGTACATACCGTAGAAAATTATATTTCCGCCCTGACAGATTCTTTTATATTATACCGGACCGGACGTTTTGACATAAAAGGAAAACAACATCTTAAAACAGGAAACAAATACTACCTTGTTGATCCAGGGTTGCGCTATTTTTTACTTGGCTCGCAAACAGGAGACGAAGGCCGTATACTGGAAAACATTATCTTTCTGGAACTCCTGCGCAGAGGTTACGAAATTAACTTTGGTAAAATCGGAAACACCGAAATAGATTTTGTAGCAGTAAAGGAAGGAGAACCTGTTTACTTTCAGGTTTCATTAACCACACGGGATCAATCAACCCTTGAACGGGAACTGCGATCGTTAAACAGCATTAACGACCATAACCCAAAGTACCTGTTAACACTGGATGATGATCCTCCGGCGACATACAAAGGAATACACCGTATTAACGCGCTGGACTGGCTTTTGGAGTAAATGGGGGGGCAAGCCCATGGCAACGACTCAGACACCAGCTTCTCTGTTATCTTTACAATTAGGGTGACAGGCACGGCATCTTTTCAAAATTAATAATTTGTATTATACTTAAGGTATGGATGAAGCGGTTAAAGCTGAATTAGATAAACTCAAAGAACTCATTGTTAACGCAATGCCCGTAGAGCAAATATATCTTTTTGGCTCTTATGCATATGGGACACCACGAAAAGATTCTGATCTTGATTTATATGTAGTATTAAAAGACGATAATCCCATGCGCGACCTTGATGCGGGCCTGCAAATTCGTTTTGCCATTGCCAGAAAAAAGTCCATGCCTGTAGATATTATCGCAAAAAAGAAAAAGGATTTTTTAAGCCGCTTGGGTGATTTTACACTGGAGCGGACAGTAAACAGGGATGGGATACGCATTTATGGCTAAACAGACAAACACACCCGAAGATTGGCGGATTTTGGCAGAACGGGATTTACTTGTCGCCGAGCATTTAGCTATTACAATGATTCCGCTTCCAACAGAAATAATCGGTTTTCATTGTCAGCAAGCGGCGGAAAAATACTTAAAGGGCGCTCTTGTAGTATTGGGAGAGGAGCCGCCATATACACATGATTTAGATGAACTTTGCAGACTTGCAGAAAAGCATCGGGCTTCGTTTGCAGGTATATCTTCTCTTTGTACAATTATTACACATTTTTCTGTAATGCCTCGCTATGATCGAGGGTTGAATCTTTCCGAAGCAGATATGAAAATTGTTCTTGCGCACACAAAAACAATCAAGGACTTTTTGGAAAAAGAAATCCCCGAATTGTTTTAAGCCTGTCAGCGGAAGGTAATATGCTGCTTGAGGGGTGTCAGATGACAAAAGTGCCATACATGGCGCTTTTGCCATCTGACGGGTCCCCAAGTAACCCATATTACCATTCACTTCATTCACTTATCAACAAAGTCTTTGGATCAAGCTTCATCGCTGCAGACTTTGATATAATCGAGTCCCTGTCTTTGGAGATTGAAAGTTCAACATAATCGGCCTTGGGCTCCAGAACAATCACAACATCAATTAAATCAGCAAAAGAGCTTACAACAACGGGAATATTTTCGTTGTCGTATTGGGATGCCGTTTGCGGGTTGTCATCTTTTATCGAACAGCTATACCAAACACACAGACCCAATTCTGTTGCAAAAGTTTTAACAGCTTCAATTTCTTCTTTGGTAGTTTGCGAAAAATCAAAACCGTCAATGATGATCGAATCTGCCTTAAAGCCGCCATCAAAAATCATTGCCCTAAGGCTTCTTAAAATTTGCTCCTTTGTAACACCGTATTGATTAAAATTCATTTGTACACGATTTTTTACAAGGTCGCTTTTTACTTCCGCTGCGTTTTCTATATTTTTTTTGTTGATAAATTCGTTAAAGATATCTTCATACCAAAGCATTACATAATGAGTATGTTGGGCAAACGAAACGTGAATAACTTTTTTTCCATGAAAAAGTTTATCCAAAGCAAGCTGTACCAGTACAGATGTTTTACCCACTCCTTTAGGTGAAGCAATAATTCCGATTTCACCAGGTTTAAGACCTCCATTAATGGATTTTTCAAAAATTCTAATCGGGCTCCTTTGAATCAATTCAGTTAAAACCATTTGTACTCTCCTTTTTATTTTCTAATGCCTCTGACACGCTTTGGGGAACTTTGCAGTATTTTTCAAATTCCATTGTAAACTCCGCTTTTCCCTGTGTCAGTGAACGTATTACCGTAGAATACCCAAACATTTCGCTTAATGGAACTTCAGATTCCACACGCGAAAATTGACCATCTTCCACCGATGATAAAATTATACCACGTCTTTGATTAATCGAACCAAAAATGTTCCCCTGAAATTCTGTCGGCCCTTCTACAGTTACTTTCATGATGGGCTCCAGAATACACGGTTTTGCCTTTTTATATGCTTCTCTAAAAGCGCCAATTGCCGCTGCCTGAAATGCAATATCCGATGAGTCTACCGGGTGGCTTTGGCCGTCGTTGATAACACAGCGAACATTGACAATCGGGAAGCCAATCAAACTGCCTTTTCTAACAGCCTCTTTAAAACCTTTATCGCAGCTTGGGATGTACTCTGTTGGGATTGTACCGCCCTTGATCATGTCCGTAAACTCATAATCGCCGCCGGCAAACGGTTCTATAAAGCCTGCTACACGTCCAAATTGACCTGCGCCGCCTGTTTGTTTTCTGTGGGTGTAATTAAACTCTGCTTTTTGCGTAATGGTTTCCCTGTATGCAACCTGCGGCATACCGGTATCAACATCGCATTTGTACTCGCGGCGCATACGTTCGATATACACTTCAAGATGAAGTTCGCCCATCCCTTTAATGATTGTTTGGTTTGATTCAGAGTCAACAAAAGTCTGAAACGTAGGATCTTCTTTTGTAAAACGATTCAGCGCTTTTGCAAGCTGGTCGGCGCTTTTTTTATCCTTTGGCAGGAGCGCAAGCGAGATAACCGGCGCAGGCACAAACATCGAAGTCATTGCATAGTTTAGCTCTGTATTGCAAAATGTATCACCGCTTGCGCACTCAATCCCGAACAAGGCAACTATGTCGCCCGGGGAGCCTTCGTTGATTTCTTCCATGCTGTCGGCATGCATTCGCACAAGCCGCCCAACCTTGAACTTTTTCCGTGAACGGGTGTTCATTAACTCTTCGCCTTTTTTGATTTTCCCCTGATAAACACGCACATAGGTAAGCTGGCCATATTTGCCGTCTTCCAGTTTAAAGCCAAGGGCAACCGTAGGACTTTTTTCATCGGGAGTTAGCTCTGTTTTTTCTTCGTTTTTATCAAGATCGAGTGCGAAATTCTTTATCTCGCTTGGGTCGGGCAAATAATGAGTCACTCCATCCAATAATGGCTGAATTCCCTTAAACTTGTAGGCGGAACCCATCATTACAGGAACTAGCTGCTGCGAAAGAGTTCCCTTGCGGATAGCCGAACGGATCAAATCTTCACAAATCTCGCCGCCACCAAGGATTTTTTCCGCCAATTCATCGGAAAACATGGACAGTTCATCCAAAAGTTCTTCGCGATAGGTATTCGAATCAGTTTCCAGATGCGCCGGTATTTGCGCGTAACGAAGTGTTTCCCCCTGCGGCCCGTCAAAATAAATGGCCTTCATGGTAATTAAATCGACAATGCCTTCAAGTTTATCCTCAAGCCCAATGGGAATCTGAATCAGCATTGCATTAAGGTCCAGTTTTTCACGGAGCTGCATCCGCACCTTAAAAGGGTTTGCGCCTGTACGATCGCACTTATTAACGAAAGCAATACGCGGTACATTGTAGCGCTTTAGCTGGCGGTCTACTGTTATGGATTGGGACTGCACCCCGCCCACCGCACAAAGCACCAAAATAGCGCCATCCAAAACACGAAGAGAACGTTCAACCTCGATAGTAAAGTCGACATGCCCGGGTGTGTCGATAACGTTAATCGTGTGGTCTTTCCAGGTTACCTGAGTCGCGGCGGATTGAATTGTAATACCCCGCTCCCGCTCAAGTTCCATGTGGTCCATTGTAGCGCCAACGCCGTCCCTCCCCCTAACCTCATGGATAGCGTGAATTTTCTTGCTATAAAACAAAATACGTTCCGACAATGTTGTTTTCCCCGAATCGATGTGCGCACTAATGCCGATGTTACGCATTCTGTTAATGTTCATACTCATTTAGAAACTCCTTACGCTCAAATGGCAAATATGCCATTAAATGCTTATGTACGACAAAGAATACCAGTATATGCAAAGATATGCAATACCGTTAGGGTATCTGTCATCATTTGTTTTTCCACAAGTTATCCACAGGGGGAAAATATAATAAATTGTATTTAACCATAAAACTGCATTGGTTACTTCAATCATTTAATTACGTAAGTCCTTATGGGATAAGGAATTAATATCGGGTTTTATATAAAAATCTGTTAATGAATGTTTGGTTGTATGAAAATTGATACATTTACAGGATTATACACAGGTTATCCACAATGGCGGTATAAAATAGATGATTATCCCAGTAAAACCTGGCCGGCATCGTCTATTGCCAGAATACTCTTACATTCTGAGCAGCGGAAACGTCCTGCTTTTACAGCTCTTAGTTTTTTATAACAAATAGGACAAGAAACTATTTTTGGGAAAAGCGATGGTTTTTCTTGAGGATGATCCGATGTAAAAAATTGAACTGAATCGGACAGATTATCCCTTATGTTAAAAAATTGAGAAAAACCAAGTAATTGGAAAACTTCATATACTTTTGGTTGTATGTCCAGTAAAACAAGATCTCCGCCCAGCGGTTTTACAGATTTTAGAAAAGTTGTAAATGAACCAATACCCGTAGATGAGACATAGTTTAAACTGCTGCACTGGAAGATCAGTCTGACAAAGCCAGATTCAATGGCTTTTTGGACGCGTTTCTGGAAAAAATTTGAATTATAAGTGTCAATATAACCTGTTAAAACCAAAAGTAGACACTTTGGAGCCTCGTTAACCCTCTCGAGTCTTATTTTGAGACTATCATCCTTTTCATCGTCAAATCCTGAAACGATGTCGTTATTTTGCATATCTCTTCCTTATAATAAATCACTCACCTTACAATGTACTGATTTTTTGTAGTTTTGTCAAGATGAAAAACGATAGTTTATTAACTTAACTATCGGCATAAATTGACAAAAAGGTGACCTTCACCAATAATTAGTGATGCAATTAGATCAGATCAAAATTGTCTTGTCTCAAGTATCAGAAGCCGGTAATGTTGGGGCAGCCTGCCGTGCCATGAAAAACATGGGGCTTTCCCATCTGCGGCTTGCTTCGGCGTTACCTCTTGTTTTGGAGAAAATCTACGAAAGAGCTGTAAACGCCTGGGATATTTGGGAAAAGGCCTGCCAATTTGACACCCTCGCAGAAGCAACCGCCGACTGCTCTATCGTTGTTGGCACAACTTGCCGCAGAGGGCACAAACGCAAGAGTATCTCCATGACACCCCGTGACCTTGCATCCTGGCTTGCAAAGTGCGAAGGGCCTGCTGCAATTGTCTTTGGCAACGAACGCACCGGCCTTCAGAAAGCGGAATTGGAACTGTGTAACTTTGCTTCTCATATTCCCGTTACCCATGAATGTCCTTCGCTAAATTTGTCCCACGCAGTGCAGCTTTATGCCTACGAATTGTTCCTTGCCATGCAACAACAACTGCCTGTCAAGGGAGAATGGACTCCCATGAACCAGACAGAGATTTCCGCGCTTGTAGGCACAATCACCGATACTCTAACAAATGCCGGATTTTACAAATACCCAAACAGGGAATACCAATCCCGCTTTTTACACGATGTCATTGCCCGTGCAGGATTGGCGGAACGGGAAGGACGCTATCTGGGAGACATAATTGTAAAAGCAACACGAATATGATATAATCATTCTACGAGGATTTAATATGAAAAAACTTATTGTAATTGCCCTTATTATCTTGACCTTAACAACCTGCCAACATCTTCAATCTGTTATCCAGGAACCGGTTGTGACTCTGAATTCAGTGGAACTGGTAAATATCAGTTTTACCGGCGTAGAATTTTTATGCAAGGTAAATGTGGAAAACCGCAGCAATATAACTATTCCTTTTCCAGATATAGATTGGGAACTTTTTATAAATGACAATTCATTCATAAAAGGAAGCAATAAATTTGGCGGTTCCATAAGGTCGCGCAGAACAAATATTGTGGAAGTGCCCATAAGTCTTGGGTATGTAGAATTTTTTAACGCTTTTCAGTCCATGCGGGG
Source organism: Treponema sp. (assembly GCA_031281025.1). Lineage (GTDB taxonomy): Bacteria > Spirochaetota > Spirochaetia > Treponematales > Breznakiellaceae > WQXQ01. The sequence goes on from JAITFY010000162.1 coordinate 13,411, forward strand.
AAACAAATCGGCTGATTACAAAATTGCGTTAGGTGCAAACCTTGATATTCCGGTAATTGGAGAAAAAACCTGGAACTTTCAGCATGTTGGGGAATTTCCGCTATTGCAGGTTCCAAAAATTACCATGCCTTCCATGAAAATTGACGGAATCGATTTTTCAAAAATACAACTGCTCTTTTCCGTAGATATCGAAAACCCAAATGTTTTTCAATTGCCTTCGCCTCAAATAGCTTATGATTTTTTAATTAACAGGAATTCATTCCTTAGCGGAGTTCAAATATCCTCCGCTCCGCTTGCAGCAGCGGCAGCTACTCCCCTGGTTATCGCCCTTACATTAGAATATGCGGATCTGTTCCGGCTCTTTCAGAATCTGATAAATCTTAACGAAGTTCCGGGTCTTCTTTCATTAAGCGGCGACTTTGGCGTTCCTGCTTTGGCATCAGAAAAACTGTTTCAGGAAATTACAGGCTCCCTGCCGATACTCAAAATGCCTTCGATTAGTTTTAGGGGTATCAGTCTTAAAAATCTAAGCCTTACAAGGGCAGATTTTGAACTCTCATGGGAAATAGAGAATAACAACAGCTTTGCCATGAATATAAAAGATCTTTCTTATAACTTAATTGTAAACAATTCGCAGTGGTCTAGCGGAAATGTAACCAATGCACCGCAAATAAGCGCAAACAGAAGAACAATTGTACCTTTGGAATTTTCCATCAATAGTCTTTCTGTTGTCGGCGAAATAGCCAATATGGTAACAAGGGGAACAAACATTAACTATGCCTGCAATGGAAATATGAATCTTGGCGCGGCATTACCGGGTCTTGCCGATTTCCAAACTCCGTTTAATTTTTCCGGAACTACAAGACTAAGCAGATAAGGAAAGGTCATAATGTCAATCGATATAAAAAACATTGTAAAAAATCTGCATCCTTTGGAAGTACGGATTATTTTAACCTATAAAAAGGGTGACGAACTTACAATCGAAAAAGTTGAAAAAGAATTGGGTTTTAAACCGGGAAATGGAAATCAGGCGCTTTCGTGGCTTACCGGCAAAAATCTGATAAAAGAAATTCGGCGGGAAACTACAACTTATTACGAGTTGACTGTTTTAGGCGATGAATGGAAGGAAAAAGGAAGCCCAGAGGAGCGTATCCTTGAACTGATACGCAGAAGACTGGAACAGGCAAAAAGCGGGCCTCAGCTTCCCGACATTGCACAGGCGCTTGGCATGGAAAATAAAGATATTGGCAGCGCCTTTGGCAGTCTTTCTAAACTTGGCATTTTAAAAATGGACGATAAAAAAAACGTTGTTTTAACCATTCCGTTAGAGCATTTTGCCGACCCTGCCAAAAATCCAGTTTTTTCACGCTTCCGCCTTATTCGTGGTTTACTGGAAAAATTGGTCCAATCCGGCGGATTG
>JAITFY010000031.1 GCA_031281025.1 Treponema sp.
AAACTGACCGAGCAAAAAGTGTTTTTTTGTTACAGCCTTATGGATTCTGCCTATGATGCAAAAACAATTGTTGACTTTGTACACAGCCGTGAACGCATTCCGGTTATCGACCCGAACAACCGAAAAGACAAAAACCGTCCTCCGTTGCGCCCTGCAAAACAAGAACGATATAAAATCAGAACTACGGCAGAACGGGCTAATTCTCATTTAAAAGACAATTTGATTCCCAAAGCGCTTTACGTTAAAGGTTATACGAAAGTTTCTTTTGTGCTTATGGCTTCTGTTTTCTGTTTGGCTGCCCTTAAGTACTTACAGGGCCTTGTTTGCTGAGTTTTGCAACAGGCTCCCAGGATAAAGTAATAAAGATATTATGTTACCAATTTGTAAAAAACTGAATAATGCACCTGTTATAATGTTAGACCAACGTAAAATTTATCTTATATACTATAATATTTCTAATGAAAATTGATAAGTTTACAAACAAAAGAAAACAACCCTAATCTAATTTGCTAAATCATGCAAAACATAAAACTGCGGTACGGTCTCGAGACATCGGTAACGGTTATGTCCGAAGACATCGGTAACACTTATTAGGATTTGAATACAACTTTTTCTCCTTTGAACTCCGGTTCGATTAACCAATTATCGGTATTAATTTTACCTAACAACATATTGGAAAACCATATCTCCAATTGTCCATTTGCATTTGTTTTTATACCTACATGGTATCCTGAAAAAGGATTCCCTATAAATATACGTCTATTGTCATAATTAATATAGCCCCCGAGTTGCTTCATAATTAATCTAACCCAAATAAGGTCATGCCTCAAAATAAAAATCTAACCCAAATAAACTTTCCGATAGGAGGGTTCGGAAAGGACAATGGGGTTAACAATGCCAGGAAAAAATGCGCTTACAAACGAAGTCAGTAAGCGGTATCAAAAAGCAAAGAAAAAAGAGAAGACTCTGATTCTAAATGAGTTTGTCCAAAACACCGGTTATAACCGAAAATATGCTTTGCATAAATTGGTTAATTGGGGAAAAGCAGTAACAGTGCGCATAGACGGAGAAACGGTAAAGCTCAAATCCGGCACCGACAAGCGGCGGAAGGGAGGCGGTAGGAAACCTATCTACACGGGTGGGTTTCCCATAGTCTTACAGGAGATATGGGTGTTTTTCTGGTATCGATGCGGGAAGATACTTGCCCCCTTCATACGGGAACATATTCAGTTTCTGGAAACGCCATTTCGAATAACGCCGGAAATCAAGGAATTGCTGCTCAAAGCCAGCCCGTCCACCATCGACCGGGTGTTGAGGGCGGAGAAGAAAAAACTCACCCTCAAAGGAAAAAGGGGCACTAAACCTGGAAAACTCTTAAAGAAGCATATTCCAATCCGTACATATTTTGCCGATGCGGATAAAAAGTGCGGTTTTTTCGAGTTTGACACAGTACACCACTGCGGCATCTCTGAATCAGGGGAGTTTTGTCTCACCCTGACCGCAACTGATGTGTATTCAGGGTGGGTTGAGCTCCGGCCATTGCTCAATAAAGCCCATAAATGGGTTTTCCAAGCCCTGGCGGACATCAGGGCATCCCTTCCGTTCCCGCTTCAGGGAATGGATAGCGATAACGGTTCAGAATTCATCAACAACGCAGTGCTGAAATGGTGCCAAGAACATAAAATCCAGTTCACAAGAACCAGGCCGTACCACAAAAACGACAACTGCTACGTCGAACAGAAAAACAATTCCGCCGTCAGGAACTTCATCGGCTATGAGCGTTTTACCGAAGCCGCCGAGCGAGACGCTCTGGCTGCCGTGTACCGCTCCCTATGTCCATTGCTCAACTATTTTATTCCTACACAAAAACTATTAAGCAAAACCAGAGTTGGTGCAAATGTAAAAAAGGTGTATGATAAAAAAATCGTTAGCCCTTATCAACGGCTCTTGGCTTCACCGGATCTTACTGATGATGTTAAGACAGAATTGACAAGGCGCTTTGAACAGTACGATCCGGTGAAGCTGCAAAAAGAAGTCCATGGTGCTGTGGATACTTTGATGAAGCTTAACAAAAAAAAGGAACTTTTGGGGCTGCAAGCCCTTGCCCTTGCAGCCCCAAAAGCCGTCTAACTTCGGTTAGATTTTTATTTTGAAGCAACCAGGCCTTTGGGTTAGATTTTATTTTGAAGCATTACGGGCAGCGCGTTTAATCCCGTTTCTTCAAGGGTGGCTTCCGGTGCAGAATTCGCCTAATCCAATTTAGCTCTTAATCTAATATCTGACAATTATTTTAGAAACAGCAGCACTTATCTGATTGATGATTTCCTGGTGCTTTACCGGGGAAAGTATTTTATCTTCCAATACAACTTTATTTTGAAATGAACCTCCCCGCCCTTCAGGCTAAACTTGACCCACAATTTTTCATAACAATGTTATAATTCCACTACAAACCAAGTCTCTGGGAGGGGAAAATGGTAGATGGGGTGGGATTAAACATGAGTGAAGAATTT
>JAITFY010000007.1 GCA_031281025.1 Treponema sp.
TTTCCAATAATTTTTTGGTAAATATAAATTCAATACTATCTGCCTTTGATTGAGTTGCTCTATTTTCTTCATTTTTAGTTAAATACCATGTTTTTATTATATCTTCATTGATTGCCATAGACTTCCTCTTAATTTTACAATATATGATTTAATTATTTTTGTCTATATATTCAAAATGAAACAATACCAAAAAAAAAGTATGTACATACAAAAAGGTAAGTAATTTACAAGTAAAAAATATGTGTTAATATTTTATTTAACAATATTTTAAGGAGAAGTTAGTTATGAAAAAATTAAGGTTTATGGTAATGGCATTAATTTTAGTGTCATTAGTTTTCCACGTTACAGGATGTAAAACTGCAAGAGTATCAAAGAATGATGTCAATTTTGCATTAATCATTATTGATATACAAAATGATTATTTTGATGGTGGAAGGTTTACTTTGCACAATTCGTTAGGTGCGTTAAATAATACAGAGAGTATTTTAAGACAGTTCCGAGACAGAGGTTTACCTGTGATTCATGTACAGCATATTAATCCAAGAGGCGCTGGTTTTTTTGAGCCGGGCACATGGGGTGTTGAAATACATGAAAGAGTAAAACCGTTAGAAAATGAAGCGCTTATTGTAAAACATCAGATTAGTAGTTTTGCAGGCACAGAGCTTGAAAAGATTTTAAAAGATAAAGACATTAACAGATTGATTATCTGCGGAATGCAATCAAACGTATGTGTTGAAGCAACGGCAAAAGACGCTGTACTTCTTGGTTTCCAAGTAATTATTTTAGAGGATGCTTGCGCCGCATTAACCACGGATGCGCATGATGGTGCTATGGAAAGATTACAGACAGATTTTTTTAGGGCAACAATTCTAAATACAAATGAATTTGTTTTTTGATTTTTAATTTGAGAGCAAGGAACAGGGAGCAAAAATATGGTCTTTGAAGGGGCTTTATTTAGCGAATTGCGCCTTGCTCTCTTTTATTATTTAAAATATTTTTTCAAAACCTAGACTTAAGTCTAGTTCCTATCCGGCTATTGTAGTTCTAACATTAGCCATTATGAAAGAACAGAAAAAAGCTGACAAGTTATATTCTCTAATTCCTCTTGATGATTTCAAAGCTCTTATGGGCGTTGATGATCGTGAAGATAAGTTATGCCGGTTCTGCCTTGTTACGGCAACACTTTCTATTGAGCAATACTGTATGAGGAAATTCTTGCGGAAAAAGAAAACAGAGGTTGTTGATTTATCAAGGGGGTTGATTGTTCCTTTGAGTGAATTCCCTGTTATTGAAGTGCTTGCGGTTTATGGGATTAACAGCCGACAGGAAATGTTTATTGAGCCGTTTTTTTATCGGGTGATGGTTGGCTGTGCTTTTAATGAAGATTTGCCGTTTGAATTACTGCTTTCCGCTTCTTTGAAACCGTATCAATTTACAGCTGTGAAAGTTATTTACTGGTCGGGTTATGTTCCAAATCCGCATCCTTGCGGATTTGAAACAAGGAGTTTTTGCGATGCAAAAACTCCAACATTAAAAACAACGGCATCCGTGCCGTCTATTCCTGCTGATTTGGCTTCGGCGTGTTTGGAATTGGCGGCATGGAACATGAACCGCTACGGGGGTCGGCGGGTTGGTTTGATGGGGAGTGTTCGGAAAGATGGGGAACAGTTTGAATTGTCCATGCCGGAAAATGTGCGGGTACTTTTAGAACCGTACAGAAGGAAAACGATATGAATGATTTTATCGAACAAAAAATTGTTTCTGCTGTGCGAGGGTTAATTACCGGGCGTGTCAATGAAATAATGCTTAACTGGAATTTCATTATTCCGTTGTTTGAGTTTTGCAGTTACAAGGGAAGTACGGCGATTACGCCTACGATTACGCTAGTTTCTTGTGAGCAAACTGAAAAAGAACGGATAATCAAACTGGATACATATTCAATGACGATTAGTATTTCTACTCCTGAGAACCCTGAAAGTGAATTGTACTGTTATGGCTATGTTTACGCTTTTGAAAAGGCGTTAAACGAAGATGTTACATTGGGTGGTATCGCTGACAGGGCTGTGATTGTCAATAAAAAATATGTGCCGCCGAAAGCGCCTAATTGCGGCGATATGTGGGAGCTTGTCCTTACTTTGAGGGTTGTTGTTGAAAAAATGAGAAGTGGGGAATGAAAAATGAAAGTAAACGGCTGTGATTGCAGTATTTTAATTAAAACAATTCATCATGAGTTTTTTGTACCATATTCAGAGGAAACTATAAGGGAAGCGGTTTCTTTATTGCATGAGGAAGCGTCTATTGAAGGTGATGGGATAAACAAAGCAATACAGAAAAGTAATGGCGTTACCGGCTGCATTATTACCCCTTTGACTATCGGGACTGCTCCACTTTTGCTCTACCTTGCATTGGGGTCTGTTGGAAAACCTGTTTATGTTTCGGAAACAAGGGACTTGTATCAATGCCAAATAAATCTTTTACCTCTTGAAGATACTGATTGCTTTGATCTCATACAAGATAGAAACAGGGAACGGAGATTGTATGAGGGTTGCCGGGTTAAAGGTTTTGAATTGCGGGTAAATCGTGAAGAAGCTCTAAAACTGAAACTTGATATTTGTGGGGAACGCAACCTTGCTGTCTACCCATACACAGATGTATTTGTTCGGGAAAGCGGCGAGCGGTTTAATGGTGATGGTGTAACCTACAAGATAAACGGAAAAGAATACGGAAATATATACGGACTTACCCTGTTATCAAAAAAAGAGGGCGGAACAAAAACAGAACTATGGATTAAAAGAGTTTTGGACACTGGTTCTGACCTTCCTGAACTAATTGATGAATTAGTTATTACTGCTCAATTACTGCGGGATAAATACGAACACAGACACTTTGGTACATTTCGCATAACGATTAAGCGGTTGGTTTTGACTTCTGATGAAACGCTTATAAACACCGCCGATACCGTTATTGGTCCTCTTAGGTATTATGTTTCGGGAACAGTAAGCACGGAAGTATTTACTTCTGGCGAGGTGCTAATTGTATGAAATTCTATGATATAGACAATGCCTTACAAGAAGCCGTTAACGCCGCTGATAAACCTGTCCAATTGAAAATAGAAATTGACAGCGGATTGGGGTTTTATTATGGGATTTTTGAGCAAGATATAATCGAGGCTAATTTTTACGGTTTAAAGGAAACTACCGGGGG
>JAITFY010000018.1 GCA_031281025.1 Treponema sp.
CGTACAGGGCATGGGGCACATACAGGACATGCAGCGCATACGGGGCATACAGGCAGCGGAACATCAGTTGTCTACATGACGACAAATATTACTCCTGCGGGTTTAATGGCTGTTTATAATGCTCTTGGACTTGAGGCGAACGGTAAAGTTGCAGTTAAGATACACACCGGCGAACCTGGTAACCCGCACTTTCTTTCCCCAAACTTAATTAAAGACCTGGTTCAAAAAGTAAACGGCACTTTAATAGAAACTAATACAGTGGCTGGATCAAGGCGTGCCAGTACTGCTATGCATTATCAGGTAGCAAGAGATCATGGTTTTACAGCAATTGCGCCGGTGGTAATCCTTGATGAAAGAGCCGAAATTAGTATCCCTGTTATTGGCGGAAAACATCTTAAAGAAAACTATGTAGGCGCACGTATTAACGAATTTGATTTTCATGTTGTGCTTTCTCATTTTAAGGGACATCCTTCCGGTGGTTTTGGCGGCGCAATAAAAAATCTGTCTATTGGTTATGCTTCTGCGGCAGGTAAGTCATGGATACATTCCGGCGGAACAAGCAGAACTACCGGCTGGCGAAGTCCCAACCAAAGTGCATTTTTGGAATCAATGGCAGAAGCCGCCAAAACAATTACAGATGCCAGCAAGGGCAGAATACTTTACATCAATGTGATGAACCATCTTTCGGTAGACTGCGACTGTTTAAGCAGACCGGCTCCGCCAACGATGGCAGACATTGGCATACTTGCTTCGCTTGATCCTGTTGCGCTGGACAAAGCATGTGTTGATTTGGTGTTTGCGGCAAAAGACGGCAGGGATCTTATCAATCGTATTCAATCCAGAAATGGAACACTAACTTTGGACTATGCAGAGCAGATTGGGCTTGGTACCAAGTCGTATCAACTGGTAAGCCTGGATTAAAATGGCTGAGATTTTTCAGCGCGAGTTTATTTATATTTGGTATTTTTTCTCTGTTCAGTTTGAGCAAATATTTAAATACTGGGCACTGGGAATGGTAATAGGTTCGCTTGTTTCTGTTTTTGGAAAAGAAAAAATACATGCGTTGTTTACCGCTCTGCGCAGAAAAAAGCTGGGCATCTTTGGCATTGTTCCGGCTGCTTTGCTGGGAATTGCTTCTCCTTTGTGTATGTACGGAACAATTCCAATAGCTGCATCTTTTGCCGAAAATGGCATGGATGAAGACTGGCTTGCCGCCTTTATGATGAGTTCCATTCTGTTAAATCCGCAGATACTTTTTTACACTGCAGCTCTTGGAACACCCCTGGTGATAATACGTTTTGTTTCTTGTTTGTTGTGCGGAATTGCGGCGGGAATAATTATTAAACTTTTTTTTGTCGGGCGTGGCAAAAACTTTTTTAACTTTTCCGGTTTTAGGGAAAAGCCGCATCAGATTAGCGGTGAATGTTTGGATAAACCCGCAATGCGTTTCCTAAAAAGTTTTGGAAGAAATGTAAAAGCTACAGGTCTTTTTTTCCTAATAGGGATATTGCTTTCCGCTTTGTTTCAACGTTATGTACCCCAAGAAGCTTTTGCACGCTTGTTCGGCAGCAGTAACCGCGGCTTTGGTCTGCTGATGGCTGCCACCGTCGGCGTTCCGTTATATGTCTGCGGCGGCGGTACAATCCCGCTACTTCAATCATGGTTACACAGCGGAATGAGCGCCGGCGGAGCTGCGGCTTTTATGATCACGGGACCAGCTGCCAAAATTACTAACCTTGGCGCATTAAAAATCGTTTTGGGAATTAAACACTTTTTGTTATACCTGATTTTTGCCGCAGCTTTTGCCCTGTTAACCGGGGCACTTGTAAACTTGTTGATTGGGTGGTAGTAATGTCCACAAAAAAATAGCCGCTTCCGCGGCTATTTTTATCAAAATTAAAAATCAAAAACTAGAAAACTATTCAGCAAATAATTCTGCAATTTCTTTTTTGTACATTTCCCCTATCGTGTGGCGTTTGTAGTCCATTTTACCGGAAAGTTCTTTTCCGCCTTCGAACGGTTTGGAAATTGCTACCGAACGGAAAATCATTTCAAAGCCGCGGAAACCTGTTTTCCGGTTTACTCTTTCGGTAATTTCGGACTGGATAAGTTCCCTGATTTCAGGCAGCTTTACAAGACATTCGTTGTCCATATAAGACAGACCATTTTCCTTGGCGTATGTTTCGATATTTTCAAAGTTGGGAACAATAAGAGCAGCAAGATATTTTTGATCTTGTCCAAGCACCACAGCATGATCGATATACTCGGAATCGCGAATTTTGTTTTCTATCGGAACAGGTTCTACGTTTTCTCCGCCCAAAAGTACGATTGTATCTTTAGCACGACCGGTAAGTTTAATTTCGCCTTTCCATGTTTTCATTCCAATGTCGCCGGTGTTAAGCCAGCCGTCACTACCAATAACTTTTTTGGTTTCATCCGGTTTTTTGTAGTAACCCTGCATAACGTGGGGACCACGGGCAAACAAAACGCCTTTTTGACCGGGCTTTACTACATTGCCGGTTTCGATATCGCGGATTTCTACTTCCATGTTGATAAACTGCGGTCCAATTGTAGTTGGAACCGGGCGATTGTAGCAGCGTACGGCAAGTACGGGCGCTGTTTCGGTGAGCCCATAACCTTCCAGAATTTTTACACCAGCTGCGGCATAAAATTTGTCTACTGCTTCCGGTAAAGCTGCGCCGCCGGAAACACCTGCAACGAAGCGTCCGCCAAGCATGGCTTTTATTTTTTTGAACACCAGAACATTTGCAAGTCCGCGCAGCGGGCTTAAAAGTAAAAATGGGATGAAAGAAATTAACATGTCGAGGGGTACAAATCGCCGTTTAAATTGAGGCGTAAAACCGCACAGTAAATTCTTAAATTTTTCATGAGTCGAAGCTATCGATACAAAAAGATTTAATGCTTTTAGTT
>JAITFY010000052.1 GCA_031281025.1 Treponema sp.
GAATGGGGGCTTGTCATTTATGACGAGGTTCACCTGCTGCCTGCGCCTGTGTTTCGCGTAACAGCAGAACTTCAGGCAGTTAGACGGCTTGGGCTTACAGCAACATTGATCCGCGAAGACGGAGAAGAAAATGCCGTATTCAGCCTTGTCGGCCCAAAACGTTTTGATATACCGTGGAAAGACCTTGAAGACAAAAAATGGATTGCCGAAGCTGTTTGTTCAGAGATAAGACTGGATATGCCTCAGCATCTTAAAATACCGTACGCTATTGCATCACCAAGGGAAAAATACAGGATTGCCGCAGAAAATCCGTTAAAAGAAAATGTTGTACTACAGCTAATCGAAAATCATCCAACGGATCAAATTTTGGTTATAGGCCAATATCTTTCGCAGCTGGGATCACTTGCAAAACTTATTGATGTTCCGGTAATTACCGGAAAAACTCCAAATGCCGAAAGAGAACGTATTTATAGCAGCTTTAAACGCGGAGAAGTGCGTATTATAATCGTTTCTAAAGTGGCAAATTTTGCAATTGACCTTCCCGATGCAAGTATGGCAATACAGGTTTCCGGTTCTTTTGGTTCGCGGCAGGAAGAAGCGCAACGATTGGGACGGATTCTAAGACCAAAGGGACACAAACCGGGTTTACATAACGCGTGGTTTTATTCACTTGTTTCCAACTGCACGGTAGAAGAAGAATTTGCGGCTAACCGTCAGAAATTTTTAACCGAGCAGGGTTATAAATACTCGATTCAAAGATGGACTAACAACAATGAAAAGTGAAATTTTTCGTCCTGCCAGCTTTTGGAAATCCTCGGTAATGACCATGCCGGACAAGTCTTTTTTTGAACTGATGCGAAGTATTTTTGGAAAGATAAAAACCCCTTTTAACAAGCAGCAATTAGTGGACAATCTGGAAAAATTCCTGTTACGCGAAGATATTCAAAAAACCATAACAGCATACATTGATAAGGACGATGCAAAAATAATTGCAGCCATTCCGCTTTTTGATGAACCTTCTCCAGAACAACTTGGCAGTTTTTTCTCTGATGAATATGGTTATGCCTGGCTTCATGACATAATCGTAAACCTGGAAGAACGCTTTATCCTTTACCGGCCAGGTAACAACAGGCTTGCGTTGAATCCCATCTTAAAACAAGTACTGCTGCCTTTTACGATGGATACACCGGCTCTTTTTCCTGCATTTGATGCAGATGTTTTGCAGCAAGTAAACGTTAATGATGCAATTATAGATAATGTAATTATAGATAATGCAATTATAGATAATGTAATTATCAGTGATCTTTTAATCGCAGGTCTTTTGTCTTTTACTTCTCAATGGAATCCTTTTTATAAATCCGAAAACGTTATCCGCAAAAAAGTAATTGAAGCAGGGAAAAATTGTTTTCCCGGCATTGATTTAGTGAACTTTATTTCCAGTATACTTGTTCTTGGGCTTTTTTATATTGACGAGGGCAAGCTTGTTCACGATAAAAAACGAATGTACGATTTTAGCAAACTTTCGGCACGGGAAAGATGCGAATACTACGCTGCTGCATTATTTGTGTCGATAAATGAAAATATCAGCGGGATTTCTCACTTTGAAATTATATCTGTTCTCTATCAAAAAAGAATTCATGATACGGTCAGCATAATTCATGGTTTTTTGAATTCTTTAAATTGTAATTCTTTGTACACAGAAAGAACACTTAAAAAGATAATGGAAGTTTGTAAATCACATTCAAAAAAAACAATAAACAGCGAAATACTGCTGACAACTTTGGAAAAAACCGGACTGATTGTAAATGCAGGAACAGGATACAAAGCGTCAGGCGCTATTGTAAACTGCAAAAAAACTCCGTCTGGTACAGTAACAAATTATGATAAACCGGTTATCGCCATTGATTCCGCCCATTCAATTCTGGTTTATCCGGAAATTGATTTTTCCGACGCAATCCAACTTGCTTCAATTTTAAGTATCAGCGAAACCGGTTCGCGGGTTATGACTCCGGTTGTACATTTTGAACTTAACAAAGATTCTGCTGTTCGCGCTTTTAATAACAATATCACAGCCGATGAAATTATCGAATTGTTAAACAGGCTGTCAGGCGAAAAAACAAACCAGATTTCCGCCAACGATACCCTGATATGGAATCTGAAGGACTGGGAAAAACGCCATAAAAATGTTTCGTTGTGGAATGGCGTAATCATGAAACTTTCGCAGGAAAATCAATATTTAACAGAAACTGCGCAGTTTAAAGCATTGATCAATGAAACTCTGGCGCCGGGGCTGTACTTGCTTAATGAAAATTCAATCGAAGACGCTGCTGCGGTTCTTCGCAATGCAGGTATCGATATTATTGCTCAACCAAACGGGAAAAAATCCAACGTGTCTGCTTCTGGTTATTTTCCTGCGGCACTGGCATCGCCGGCGCCATTAAATCTTACAACAGAGGGGTCAACATCGTTTAAAAATAGCAATACAGATACTGACCGCTCTGATATTATTACAGAGTTTCACAAATTGCTGGAAAAAATACCTTTAAGCGATCCGGAAAGAGCGGAGCTATCGGCCAGAATTGACAGGAGACTGATTCTTTGCGAAAATCAGCTAAGGGAATCCGATATTCGTTATGAGAAACTTGAAGCACGGCACATGGATTATGCCGGAAAACTTAACATCGCAAAACAGGCGATAAGCCAGCAATCCCCTGTTGAGGTTGTTTGGCCGGGTTTAAACGCCGCAAGCGGACGAAAAGCGGGGCTTACCAACGGAGAAAAAATCTACGGAACACCTAAAGCTTTGGAAAAAGACGGGAACGAACTTATTTTGCTGCTTGTTTCTACAGAAAAGGAAAGCGTTAAACGCATACCGCTTGCAAAAATCAGTTTGTTGCGCAGAATAAAAAAATCTATTTTTGAAAATTAAACAAATAAGGAAGGAATTATATGCCATTATTACCATTTTCACAATTTCACTCTCATGAAAGCCGGTCGGCAGAAATTAGCCAGGCAAAACTTGCAGTTCTTATTGATGCAGACAATACAAAACCCGCCATCATAGAGGGGCTCTTAAACGAAGTAGCAAAATACGGAATCGCCAGCGTAAAACGAATTTACGGAGACTGGACAAGTAACAATCTTCGTTCATGGAAAGAAAAATTGCTATTATTTGCAATTCAGCCGATACAGCAATTTTCGTATACAACCGGAAAAAATGCCACAGATTCTGCAATGATCATTGATGCAATGGATTTGTTGTACAGCGAAAAACTGGACGGTTTTTGCATCGTGTCGAGCGACTCGGATTTTACCAGGCTTGCGTCACGCTTGCGTGAAAGCGGGCGCTTTGTTTACGGCTTTGGCGAAAAGAAAACTCCAAAACCATTTGTTTCGGTCTGCGATAAATTTATCTACACAGAAATACTGGATGACAGTCAGGAAGACGAAGACAGCCGTCCGTCAATTAAACAGAAAAAAGAATTCAAGGTAGATAAAAAACTGTTAAAATTACTGCACGATGCGGTAGATGATGTTGCAGAAGAGTCGGGCTGGGCATATTTGGGTATCGTTGGCCAGAAAATAAACAACCGTTCCGCAGACTTTGATCCGCGCAACTATGGTTTCAAGAAATTAGGAGATATGTTCCGCGCCATTCCTCAATTTGAAATAGAAGAGCGACTTCATGCAAGCAGCAGCAGCAGACAGTTGTATATCAGGTGGAAGAAGAAGAAATAAATGCCTTATAAAAGCGGCTCTCTTTATTCGCATAAAATCAAGTACAGCCTTTCCAGATCTTCCATCGAGTAATAATCGATTAGGATTCGGCCTTTGTTCAGGTCTCCGTCAATTACAACTTTGGTTCCCAGTTTGTTGAAAAGCTTTTCGACCATGGCGTCTATTTCCGGCGGTCTTGCCTTGCTTTTTGCTGCGGATGTTTTTCCTTTTTCACCGGTTTTGTTTTCGTTTAACGCAGAGGCACGCTTTTCGGTTTCCCTGACAGAAAGTTCTCCTGCAAGTAACTCTCTGAACAGTTTTTCTCTAACATTTGCATCGGTAACAGAAAGCAGCGCTCTTGCATGGCCGGAGCTTACCTTGCCCTCTTCTATGCTTTTTTGAATCTCTACGGGCAGGCGAAGAAGCCGCAAGGCGTTGGCAACTGTGGAGCGATTTTTCCCTATTCGCATAGCAAGTTCATCCTGCGAAAGACTGGAGAAATCCATCAGGTTTTTGTACGCGGCTGCCTCTTCGATTGGGTTTAAATCGCTGCGCTGGATGTTTTCGATCAAGGAAACTTCCAGGCGTTTTTGGTCGGTGTAGTCGCGAATGATTGCGGGAATTGTTTCAAGCCCAGCCAGTTTTGCAGCGCGTGTTCTACGCTCGCCTGCAATTATGATGTAGGTACCGTCGCCTGCATCCGCCGCTATGATTGGCTGAATGATGCCGTAGGTTTTTATGGAGTTGGCAAGTTCCTGAAGCTCGGTTTCGTCAAAGTTTTTTCTGGGCTGGCCGGGACTTTGAACCAGTTTATCAACGGGTAACTGAGTAACATCATTGGCTTTGTTTTTTGAAGCAACTGCGACAGGCGCTTTGGCAGCTGGCGCATCATCGTTTTGCTTTTCTATTGGGTCATAACTGTTATTATCCAGCAAGGCATCCAGACCTCTGCCAAGCCCAATTCTACGAGCCATGTTTTCCTCCCATATTATCGCGGCGAAGAAGTTCCTGAGTAAGCGCTTGATATGCTCTTGCACCGGGACATTGCGGATCATATAGGGATATCGGCATTTCAAACGATGGCGCTTCAGAAAGCCGGATATTACGTGGAATGATTGTGTTAAAAACCAGTCCCTTATAATGTGCGCTGACTTGTTTAATTACATCATTTGCAAGACGCGTTCTGGGATCATACATGGTAAAAAAAATGCCGCTTATCTTTAATGATGGATTAAGGTCTTTTTGTACTCTTCCGGTAGTTTCCAAAAGCTTTGTAAGGCCTTCCATTGCAAAGTATTCACATTGCATGGGAATTAACATTGAATCGGCAGCTGCCAATCCATTCATGGTAAGCTGTCCAAGACTTGGAGGGCAATCAATAAAAATATAATCGTACTTGTTTTTGACAGGGGCGAGTGTTTCTTTCAGAAAAAAATGGCGCTCCTTTTGATCTATTAGTTCTACAGCCGCGCCGGAAAGATCGTGATCGGTGGGAATTACCTCGAGGTTTTTTACAGCGGTTTTTCTGGTAACCTGCTCTATTGTTGCCTGCTCCGAAAGCAGTTCGTAGATCCCGGGTTTTGGCGGGTTAGCGCCGATACCGCTGGAAAGATTAGCCTGAGCGTCAAAATCAACCAAAAGCACTTTTTTGCCAGCTTCGGCCATAAACGCCCCAATGTTGATTGCAGAGGTAGTTTTACCAACACCGCCTTTTTGATTTACAAAGACACAGACCAATCCCATGATATTAATGTATCAAATATGCAAAATACTGACAAGCGCAAATATATTAGCTAATTCATAAAAAATATGTTAAAATTGATATAAGATGTACACAAGAGAAATACTACCTTCAATCGCTACACCCATAATGGATGGAAAACCAATAATAGGAACGTGGGACAAGGCTTTTGATAAAGTAGATTTAATGGAGATTCGCAAACCTTTTCGTAATCCCCTGTTAAACTGGGTAAAATATAATAGAATAAAGGAATGGCAGTGTTTCAGCGCTCACGACGAGAATCATCTGCTGGAAGTGCTTTTTTGTAATTACAAACACTATAAAAAAGTTCAACTGATGCTGTACGATAAAAAAAACAAGAAAAAACAAATCTTTAGGAAATTATTACCAGGTTCA
This sequence comes from Treponema sp., assembly GCA_031281025.1. Taxonomy (GTDB): domain Bacteria; phylum Spirochaetota; class Spirochaetia; order Treponematales; family Breznakiellaceae; genus WQXQ01. The sequence continues at coordinate 5,855 of JAITFY010000052.1, forward strand.
GGATGGCAGCTTCCTCAGAGTCTGATAAATTCTACAACAGATGGGTTTTCGTCAAACTTTTTATTCCGTATTCATAATTGGCTTGATGCAGATATTGTTACACTTAGTATAAATATCCAGGCAATACGCAGACAACCTTCGTTGACTGTTCATCTGGAATACAATGTAAATTATCTGGAAGTTACTCCAATGGTAGTTTCATTGGGTTTTTCTGAACAACGTACAATGTATGCTTTCAAGGCACATGCGCCGGTTCATGGCGAAATAATTTACGACAGAAAAAAAATCAGCCTAAAGCAGGATACTTGTTCAGGTTTTTTTTGTGATTACAAGGGATTTTATCCGTATCGAATGTATACAACAACTTGTTATGCAATGGGTTTTGATACATCTTCCGGGAAACGTTTTGGGTTTCATATTGCAGAAAATCAGGCAAAAGAGACAAACAAAAACAACGAAAATGCTTTATGGCTGGATGGAGAACTAACTCCTTTGCCGCCGGTGCTGATCACAATGCCGTATGGTCTTGAGTCAATCTGGGTTATCCAGGATATTGAAGGCATGATCGATTTAACATTTACGCCAAAAGAGCAGAATACATACGGAACAAACCTTTTGTTTTCTGAGGCAAATTCATATTCTCCCATGGGGCTTTACAATGGAATGCTGGTCACTTCTTCGGGAGAAAAAATTATAATAAAGAATCTTTTTGGAATAGGAGAAAAACTCTTTTTGAGGGTGTGATTATGGCAAAGAAAAATTCTATTTATGCGCCTGGTGAACTCAACCGTGTTCGTGAAAGATTAGGTGTTACAGACGAATCAGAAGCAAAACGGATTGCTCAACTTCTTGGCGGAGAAGTAGGTACGGAACGAGGCGAAGAAATTGACAGGTTAACTGGCGGCAAAAAACCGGTCAGACGCGAAACTGTAGATGTCATGATCGGCAGCAAAGAAAAACGCCGCAGAGTTGAAGTGTTATCGGAAGAAGATAAAGGCGGTAATTCAAAATCCAAACAACCCCTTGTGTATTCTGGTGATGATCCTTCAGTACCGGTAAAGCTAAGGTATTCCGAAAGAGTAAAAATAGACAGATATGCCGGACAATTTGTTTTTGAAATAAAAAATTCAATGCAGGTTTTTACATCAATGATATCCTTTTTTAAAGAACCTGTGGATCTGATAAATCCCAGATTTGTTACCGTACGCATGAATGAATACTATAATAAGATTGAAAGGCTTGTTACTTCGGCAAGAATGCTCTTTCCAAAAAACAACATGAAACGAAACCAACAGCTAAAAAGAGCATCTCCGTTTGTCTTTAAAGTACTGGATACCATTCGCGGCTGGAATATTGAATCTCTTGCAAAAGAAATATCCGAATTACAGTCTCATCCCCGTACAGTAAAGGCTACTGATTTTTCCGAAGCTCTTCGTTTAATCTATAAACCTTTGTTCATTCTTGAGGATCTTAATACCGAAGATATAAAATCCGCTTTTAAATTGATATACAAAATATTGTATATTGAAAGCCCCATCGAAGCAAAAGATAAATACCAGGATGTTATACGCAACATTATTGCATACCTTTGCGATATTAGACGAACAGTTCATTTTGGTTTATATCCGTTATTGATGAAATTGTTCTCTGATCGTCTTATTGTTTATGAACGATTTTTTACTGAAAGACGCAAGCGTTTTTTGGCATTTTTAGATGCTACAGAAGCAGAACAGTTAAACGCCGAAGACTTAAATACGCAGCAAATTGAAACTATCGATGTAGAAGCGCTCCGTAAAAGCGCCGAAGAAGATGAAAAAAGCGTAGAAGATGCGGAATATATTGCCGAAGAAGACCCTAACGATCCAAAAACAATTGAACGCAAAGCAAAACAAGAAGCCGAAAAAGCACAACAAAAAACATTGGAACAAAGTCTTGTAGCAATGGAAAATATTTTTCCAAAAGCCGGATGGAAAAACGTGGAAGAGTTTCCGGATTTTTATCCGTATTTTGCCAATGTATACAACATGAGACATGGTTATGAATTAATCGCACGAACAGATCCAATTCAACTGGTTTCTGTATTATTTAATATTTTGGATGATCTTTTTATTGGTTTACGTTCTGTGAAATTCACAAGTGTTACAGGGCCGGATGGAAAACTTTTAAATATTGACGTGGAACTTGCGGATATTATCAATAATTGGCGTCAATACAAAGATGATAGCTTTTTAAAGGATTATCTTCCGCGCTTGGGAGAATACTGCCGTACATTGGAAAATTCAAGAGACGCAATAACATCACCTTATGCAAAGAAAATTATGAACGAACTTCATTGGCTAAAACGTTTGTATTTTCTTCCGTACTACAAATTTGAATCTTTAGGGCCCCCTCCTTTTCCCAAAAAAGAAGTTATTCCCATTTATAACGAAATTAGAAAACTGCGAAAAAACATGACTTCTGTTGCAAAGGGTATCGAAAGTGGTTTGCGCGCAGGGGGAGCAGCCGCAAGAGCTCATTGTATGGGGATTAACAACCCATGGCAGCTATATGATTTTCAGGTTCCAAACCCTGTATCAAAACGCCTTGATATGATGCTGCCGCCGGAAAGACGGATAAACGCTACATTGATTTTCTTCTCTTTATCGACAATTACCGTATTGGATCATCTTATAAACAACGAAAACAGCTGGGCTTACGGAGATCGTCCGGGCCCGCTTTTCCGAAGCGTAAAAGATGAAGGGATCTTTCCATTGTTTGGTGTCGATGATAAATTGGACGCGGATCAAATATTTAAAGATACAATAAAAAAAGCGCAGAATCCCGGTTAAGCGCTTACACAGGCAGCATCTTTGCTTCAACGCCAAGCGCTTTTGCTGTCTGTTCTGCGTCCTTCACGCTGGTAATGATAACAGGCTCTGATGCTGTTCTTGAACCAAGTGAAGCAAATGTATCTGTTATATCCGCAGTTGAAATGCCAATAAGCCGCTCCAGGCTTCTTTTGCGGTAATCGTCTTCGATGCCAAACAGGAAGCGGAAAAAATCTATCAAACCGTTTTCTGCGCTTGTTCGCGGACGTGTTTCTTTTGCATAACAGCCAATGATACCTTTAACAAGATAACTTTCGCTGCCGCCTCCGTAATACTTCAGGCTTTCCTGCGGATTACTTTTTAGAATTGTGGAAATAACATCCAGCGACCTTAATGGATTAGGATCGCGATACGTTGCAAAAGAAATGCAATTTTCCAGACAGTTACTGCTTATAAAAGCGCCGTAAGCGCCGCCTTTCATGCGGATGTTTTCCCACAATGCTCCGGTAGACAGCTGGTGCGTTAAAACCGTTTCTGCAACCTGATGAATTGTGTCAAATGGGGCGGAATTTAACGCCAATGCAGCAAAACCCACCTGCAGTGACTGTGATGCGAAAACCTCTGCTTTGGCCGGAGATTGTTTGTACGTTTGTTCTTCGCCATTCAAAAAGTTACGTGGTACAGGGGGGCCAAATCTATTAAACCTTTGGTTTAGCTCTGTTTCTGCAATACCAAGTGAGCCGCCGGTAATGTTTATAATCATACCAGCACTGTTTATTTTTTCCCGCAGCAGCTGCAATTTACCGGTAACTTCCCCTATTTCCATTTTTGCAAGACGGTTAACAAATTCAATTTGCGAAATACCGCTTAATAATTCGTCTTTCCATTTTGAATGGGAATTACTGCGGCATGCCCTGCCGGATGCATAGATATGTCCCATTGGCGCAAGACTGGAATTAATTTCGTTTTTCATTTCCAAAATAAGATCATTTATCCTGCGTTTGTCCGTAAAATCAGCTTCGCTAATCATACGCAAAGTCAAATCCAACGACTGGGGAATTTTCTCGTCAAGACATTTTAGCCTGTAGGTGATCCAGTCACGTCCTGCCAAGTCAAATTTACCTGATGCCGTTTGTAAATATTCAGGCGTACCTTTGGCAGCCGATCCTGTTTGCAGCATTGCGGCAAAACCGCCGACTGTACGCGCAAGTAAACTTGATACTTCGCCGTAATCCATTCCGGGAAGACCTGTAGAAACAACTGCTCTGGAAAAAAATTGCAGCCAGGGATAATCTTCTGGGGGTAAAACATCAACAGGAAAAGCAATGTCCATATACGTTATGCCGTTTGTGTATAACTCGTGGCAAAGAGCGGGCACTCCGCGTAAATCAACATGATGGCGGTGTATTTTTTCTATTTGACTGGAAAGGTCTGCACGCGAAAGATGCGGGATTGACGCAAGCGCTTCCGGGCTGTTTGCTTCGCTTTGGATTTTTTCGAGCGCTTTGGTTTTTTCTCTTATCTGTTGACGCTCAGTTTCATTCAGGTTTTTGTTGATATCTGCAAGCACCCCGGAAAGCTGCTTTTCCTGTTGCGTTAAAAAATCCTCTTTTGGTTCGATAATTACAAGTGCGCGGTGAGGATTATCAAGCAGATATTTTTGTATAAGCGATTCAAAGTACCTGTTATCTGCTGTTAGGTTTTCTTTTATTTTTTTTATCGCAGGATCGATTAACAGGCTTTCCCATGGTTTACACCCGTGTAACCATGCACGCAGTGAACGGCGCATCCATACAAGCGAAAAAGGGCCTCCAGAACGCCGGATTTCCCGCTGAGAAAACTCCATAGCAAGAAGCGCTGCTTCAATTTCCTGCGGCGGGATACCTTCGTTAACAAGTGTGTTTAGTACGCTTAATATCAGTTTTTCAATATTGTCATCATAGCGAATATCACCAACGCCTTTTAATCCGGCGACAAACAAAGTTTCCCGTATCTCGCCTTCGAGTCCCGAAACAGGGGAAATATCCTCGCCAAGACCAGACTCAATGAGAGCCCTTGTCAGGGGAGAACCGTCATGTCCCAGAAGAATCTCTGCAAGTGCGGCCAATGCAATTGTTTCGTTTGTATCTGTTATATCGCAGCATAACCATGAAAGAAATATGGTTGACTTTAATTCGCTCCCCGCAGGGCATGGTACATGGATCTTTTTTGTTTCATTCCACCGTCCGGTTTTTTCGATGGGAGCGCAGACTTTACCGCCATCAAGTGAAGATAAAAATTCTTTATTTAAAAAGTCAAGTTGTTTTTCCGTTGGGATATTGCCAGCCAAAAAAATCCGGCAGTTTGCAGGCGAATAGCGTGTACGGTGAAACTCCTTTAGTCCTTCCCATGTTAATTCTGGAATATTTTCCGGGTTGCCGCCGGATTCAAAACTGTAAGGTGTGTCCGGCATTACCGCCTTAACCGACCAAAGACCTGCATAGGTATCCAAAGAGGAATAAGCGCCTTTCATTTCGTTATAAACAACTCCAGTTATTGACAATTCGTCTTTGTCTGGAAGAAACTCCAGCCTGTGGCCTTCCTGCATGAATGTCCATTCAGGTATCAATGGTCTGAATACTGCTTCGCCATACACCGACATTAAATTGAAATAATCATGCTCATTGGTAGAACTTGCAGGGTAAACTGTCTTGTCTGGAAAAGTAAACGCATTCAAAAAGGTTTGCAGGCTTCCTTGAGCCAGAACGATAAACGCATCTTTTAGCGGATAACGCTCCGAGCCGCAAAGAACCGAGTGTTCAAGAATGTGGGCAGCGCCGGTATTATCCTGCGGGGAAGTAGCAAAGGCAAACGAAAAGAGATTTTCACTGTCGTCATTCAGAACGTGGAAGACTTCTGCGCCGCTTTTTTCATGTTTTGCCCAAATACCGCAGGCTTTAAGTTCTTCAAGATCGATAACATCAATAATGCCAAAACCGCTGTCGAGTATTTGTCCTTTTTGCAAATTTGTTTTAATCATAAAAATATATCCTTGTCACTATAAAGTATTATTTCCCCTTTTTCGCGGGCAAGTTTAAACCAGGCAAGAAAATCCCTTGCTGCAGCATCACAATCATGTTTTGGCACGGGGCCTAGAATTTCGTATTCTTCACGGATTAATTGCCGTCGTCCGGCTGAAACATTGGAAAGAATTTTTTCGTTAAATTCTATACTTCTGCCCTTTAGTAAAATCGCAATTTCAATTTCTGTCATTGTTTTTAATTTTTCCTGAATAGGCCGGTCATCTGTAATGATAATATCATCAATGGTATAAATTCTATCCTTTAAGTTTCTGGCGATTCCCGGTTCTTCTGCTTCTAGCTCGTTGATAAGCCTGTCGCCAAAAGAATGGTCTCCCTGTTTAAGAATCGCAGCAAGCGTTTGCATACCATCTATTTTGATATCTTTTGCTCCGCCGGAAATGTGCCTTACTTTTTCCTTAAAAGCAATTGATACTTGCTCGAGCACTTCTGGAAGAACCTCCCCATGATGTGCAATACGCTTTAGAATTCCCGGCTTGCGGTTTTGCGGGAGCTTGCTCAAAGCGCCTGCGGAAAGCTTCGACGGCAAACGCGCAAGGACAAGAGCTGCTGTTTGATCTGTTTCGTCGTTTAAGAATAGTACAATCTGTTCCGGCGAGAAATCTTCAAGAAACGAAAAAAGATTTGTCTTTGAGCTTGGAACCGCTTTGTTAAGAAGCGCTTCACCTTTTTCCGGCCCCTTGGCAGCATAAAGGATACGCCGGGCAGTATCGATACCGCCGCTGGAATAACCTGTAAAACGATAAGGCCTGGAAAAAAGCGCATGAAACTCCGCCAGGATTTCATCCCGTTCATCTGGAAGAATCGTTTTGGTCAGGGCAATTTCTTTTGAAATTTCACTTACCTGATCAGGATCAAGTTCAGCAAGAATACTGGCAGCCTGTTCACTGCCAATCAAAATCAGAAATTTTGCTACCCGCTGGTATTTGGAATCCTGCGGTTTAACACTTTCCAATATAATGCTGCCAGGCTTTACGCCGGTTTTCATAAATCCTTCGGTTAATATCTGTTTGGGAGTATCTTTAAGGCTAATCGTTTTTTTATACATATCGACACCATGTCGCAAAAGGTTTCCCATATTTGGCCTATTTACTCTTCTCATCAAATTTATGCAGATTGTTTAAAATAATTTTTTCTACCAACATGGGAAAACGTGCTTGCATAAATTTATTCAATTTACCAATTCCCGTTAGTGTTGTAATAAATGTTCGTTTTTTGATGTTTTTTAAGGTTGCCAATGCAACTTGTTCTGTTGTTTGCACTTTTGATTTATCTCTGGCATTTAATATTTTCATGCTTCCATCAGCAGAAATGGTTTCTTTGTTGTGTTCAATTTCTGTAATTCCAACCAGAATTAATCCAACATGAATATCATGTTTTTTTTCTTCTATACGAATGCTTTCTGCAATGGCGCGTAACGCCATTTTTGAAGAACAGTACGCAGACAACCCTGGCAATCCTCTTATTCCTGCCAGGCTGGAAATAAAAACGATGCTTCCTTTTGTTTTTCGCAAATAAGGAATCGCAGGAATGGTTGGATTTACTGTTCCGTATACGTTACTCTCAAATACTTTTTGAAACACGACAGGGTTCAATTCTGCTAATGCTCCACGCATTGAAACCCCAACATTATTGATTAAAAAATCCAGTTTTCCAAAACGGTCAATTGCTGTTTGAATTAGTTGGTTTGAAGCATCTGTTTCAGAAACATCACAACAAAAAGCAATGACATTTGGATGTATTTTCTGGATAATAGCTTCCGTTTCTTTTAAACGTTCTTTGTTTCTTCCATTCAGTACTATGGAAACTCCTTGTTTTGCCAATTCAATTGCAATGGCTTTTCCAATTCCTCTGCTGGAACCGGTAATGACGGCAACTTTGCCCTGAAATTTATTTTTCATTTGGCCTGTAATGAATTTCGGGATGATGTTTAAGAGCGGTTAAACAATTTGTCCATGCCATTGCAATGTGTACAATTACTGCAATCCAAATTGTTCCAGAAGCAGCAGTAAGCAAACACAAAACAGCGCCCAAAGGTATTGCTCCAATTGTTTCGTCTAATCCTTTTGGAATATGTGTTGCAGAATACAAAGCCACGTTAATCGCTACAGCAGGCCAAATACCAAGCGGTCCTATCAAAGGCATAAATAAAACTCCGCGAAACAGCAATTCGTATCCAAACAAATATAAAGCCCATCCTATCAGATTTTTATAATAAATGGATCTTGTCCATGTTTTTGCTCTGATTTGAGGATAATTAATCAGGTTTTTTGGTTTCCTTGCACTAAAAGAAGCGATAGGAATAACTAAAATACATAAACCAACCGTCCAAACCAGGGTAAAAAATGCCGTTTCTGTATAAAATGTAAGTCCTATACCTGCAAGTGTTAGTCCATCAATTAATAACAAACAAATAATTGTTGGGAGTACTCCCATTAAGAAAAAACCAGCGCATTTCGTGAAAAAAATATGATTGGCAGATGCTTTGTCAAAATCATATTTTTTATAAAAAGAAGATTTGATACTTTCTGATTTAGCCGCGAACCAATAGGCTACAAAAAACACCAATGCACAAAGTATGGGAACAACAACCTGCATATTCAAAGGCGTCCATTCCAGATTCATTTCAAAATAATTATACATATAGTTCCTACCTATATTTTTTTTGTAAGATAATCGTTCTCTTTAAACCATTCAAAACATTCTTTTGCAGCAGTTTCGATAGGTGTTTGAGGTAAATCAAGTTCTTTTCTGGCTTTTTCTACGGAATAATAATGATGATCACAGGATATAATTGCCATTTCCTTTGTAACTGCCGGATTAAGCTTAAAAATCTTTGCCAATAAAGAACTAAGAGTTCCGTAGAATTTTACAATTACATTCCCCATTTTTAATTTTGGAGGTTTGGCTCCAATTGCATTAGCCAGTTTTTCAAAAGCCTCTTTGTAGGACAGATTTTCGTTTCCTAAAATATAACATTCGCCTATTCTTCCTTTGTCAATTGCATTGGAAATCGCAGCAGCCACATCTTTTACAGCCACATAGTTTTTTCCGCCATTTGTATAACCAGGAACTTTCCCTTTATGTAAAGCCAGAATCATTTTTCCAGAACTTGGCCTAGAATCATACGGGCCGATCATAAACGTAGGATTCACTATAACCGCAGGCAGCTTTTCATTTTTTACAGCTTCCAAAACCAATTCCTGAGCATAACGTTTTGAGTCCATGTAATCCAATCCATAATGAAGAGATGCATAAGGTGTGTCTTCCACACCCGGTTTATCTTTTGATGTACCAAACGAAAAAGAATTAGCTGTACCTACATAAACCAATCGCTTGATAGAATGTTTTAAACATGTTTTAACGATATTCCGGCTTCCTTCGATATTTACAGCGTTAACGAATTCGTTTCTTGCTGGATAAACATCGGTTGCAGCTGCACAATGGATGACAATTTCATTGTTTTTAAACGGCGCATCCAAACTTTCCGGCTTCAAAATATTTCCGTAATAAGAAGTGATTGGCAATCCATCAAGAGTAGGAGATTTTGTTCCTTCCAAAAGCAACACACTTACCAAGTGATTACGATTTAATAATTCACGAACCAAATTACTACCAAGCAAGCCATCTGCACCGGTTACTAAAATTTTCATAGTATTGGTTTCCTTCCTTCGCAAATATTTTTGGTAATTTTAGATAAAATATAATAAATTCAGCATTTTGTCAATGCAAAGTATTATTACATAAAACAAGGTTTAGATATTGATCTCATTGACGTCTAAGCAACAGGCGTTTTGGCTCAGGTTTCTCCGATGGTTTTGTCGCAGCGCTGTACTTTTCTGCAATGGCAAACAATTCCCGCTTGGAGTTTATTTGCAATTTAGAGTAAAGGCTTTTTTGATACCACTTTACCGTGTTGGGCGCAAGCCCCAGAGCTTTGGCGATTTCCGTGTAACTAAAACCCCGTAAAGATAATTCCGCTACCCGCAGTTCCTGGGCGGTTAGCCGCTCGGAGGCATGGGATTGCAAGACCTCCGGCATAGCTGATGACGTATCTTCAGGGGATACTTTGTCATCCGGTTCATCTTGAGGTTTTTCCCTGTACGAATAGGTCAGGTAAGGTTCCAGCGCCAAGTACAACAGCGCCAGCCCTACCGCAATAACCAGATAACTGGCATACATAATCTGCACCTTGTCTCTAAAGGCTTCCAGCAGTGTTCCGTGTAACAAAATCGCACCAAAACAAAGGGCTACCATAATTGGAGAAATAAATCTGGATGGATAAATTTTTGCCAGTGTTAGACAAAAAAATGGTACAAAAAGACCGACAATACCCCCGCAGCCCAACGCAAAACAAACCAGCAGGGAGAGGCTGGGAACATACAGCGAAAGCAAAGCCAGCATAAAACCCAAAGCGGAAATGACTACCGATACCGAGCCTATCCGCAGGGCAGGTATACCCAAACCCTTCCACAGAACGAATACCAGTATCAACCCAACACTGAGTGCACCGTAGAAAAAAGATTCCCCGTTAGGAATGGTTTCTGCTATGGTAATACCAAACAGACTCATCAAAAAACCGATTGCGCCTAAAGCAAAAAGTCCGATAAAAAAATAGCGCGGACAAATTAGATCATCCTTTTTAGTTGAATAACGCGGCCATACTTTGGAGGGTAATCTGCAGTAAAAAAACAGCTGTAACGCTGTAGCAAGAACCATAAAAATCCTGAATACCGGAAAAGGTATGGAAAACGCATCATTTTGCAAAACAGCTGTTATCAGCATTGCCAGAGCATAAGCGAGAGTGATAAACCACATCGCTGTTTGCTCCCGAAACAGATAAGTGATAACGGCATTTTCAAAACCAAGCAGGAATATACTGCAAAAAACATGGAAATAAAAAATGATTTGCAAAGTTTCGTGAGAAAGAGGCAGATAAAATGCCGCAGTTGATAAAAGCGCCGCTCCCACAGTAAGACGCTGTGCCCATACAATAAGTCTGGGCAGGAAGATCATCCAGATGATGGAAAGAATATATCCAGCTGCGACAATAAACGTTAAATCGCCCACGCTTATTGGCAATGATGTACCGCCATCTAGCGAGAATGTTTCGTTAGAAAAGCGGATAACCCCTGTCTGCCAGGCCATGAGCATGGCAAAACAGAGCAGAAGCGGCGGGGGAAAGTGCAGCCGCTTGGCTTCATTCTCCGCAAGTAATTTTCCCATGTATCTGATAAGGATACCATAATTTTTACGAATTTTCAAGTATTCCCCCCCAAACTGGGGGGTTGTCGGCAGGATAAATTTATTATATCCTTCTATAGATTGTACAGGGGGATATTATGATAAAAAAAGCCTCACTTGTTAAAATTACTTTTTTGATAACAACCGTTCTTTTCCTGTTTCTTGCTTGCGATAATCTGGGAAATGAACACACGGAAAGAACCTATAAATGGACATTTCAGGAGCAAATTCCTGGTTGGGTAGAGTTTCTTGACATTGCCAATAGAAGAGGTGATTATCCTAATGATCCTAACGGAACAACAATGAACCTTGATGCGGAATATCTTAACAATATGACTTTATTGGCAAGCCAGAGAACTATTCGCTGGTTTCCCAATGCTCCAAGTCCTGCTGGCAGCGGTTTTTCTAATGGTTATTTAATGCCCAACGGAAGAGCTGATTCTGGTACATTTTCTCTTAAAATAACAAATGTTAGAGGTCCTTTTACGCTAACGCTGAACTATACAGCAAGAGAAGGTCAAAGAAGTTTTCCTATTATTTTTGTGAACGAAGTAGAAAAACTTAAAGGTGAAGAGACAGACGTAGATACCCCAAAAACTATCACCTATGAATACGAAGGCAGTGATGTTGTTACGATCCAATTAGGTAACGCAAACATCGCAGGCAGCGCAAGTGCTGGAATCAGGATTTATGATGTAATACTTACTTCTTACGGATTTGGAAGCGGTAGTGGCAACGGCAACGGCGGCAATGGTGAGGAGCCTGAAAAAATCCTTGCATTCCCAGGCGCTGAGGGTTTTGGGAGATATGCTTCCGGCGGACGTGGAGGGAAAGTAGTAGCGGTAACCAATCTTTTTGATAATGCGGCAAATCCGCCGGAAGGAAGTTTGCGCTGGGCATTGGCACAACATCCGGGCGAGCCAATTACTGTGATCTTTCGTGTATCGGGAAACATTGAGTTGGAAAGATATGTAAACAATTCACAACGAAACGAACTGCGTGTTAATCGAAATAATTTTACCATTGCAGGACACACTGCACCTGGAGGCGGTATTAACATAAGCGGTAATAAGGTTAACTTTGGCGGCTCAAATAATTTTATTATTCGTCATGTTCGTTTCCGAATTGGCGCTGTGGATGAAGCCAACGGGTCAATCGGTATTGAAAATGCTTCTAATTTTATTATTGATCATTGTTCATTTGGATGGTCGGGCGAAGAAAACATGACTGTTTACGATAACAAAATGTCAACGATTCAATGGTGCATTGTTCACGAAGGTTTGTTTGAGTCGGGACACGACAAAGGCAGGCGTGGATATGGCACTCAATGGGGAGGCGAGACGGCTACGTATCATCATAATTTATTGGCACACAATGATAGCCGCAGTCCTCGTTTTAACGGAGCAAGAAGCAACGACCGCAATGTACTGATTGATTTTGTAAATAATGTAAACTACAACTGGGGTAAACGAAACTCCTCTTATGGCGCCGAAATTGAACGGGAATCTCACCGGGTTAATTTTGTGAACAATTACTTTAAACCCGGTCCGGCATTCCCCGGTACGTCAGCATCCGATTTTGTCGAACTGTACTATGCCGGTAACCAGAGCGGTAGACTTTCTTTATGGTATATGAGCGGTAATATCATGGAAGGTTCTGCCAACACTGCTAAAAATACAAACAATTATTTGGGTCTGGATATGAGAAGATACCCGGCTAACATTACCCTAGCCCATTTAGCCGTTGCAACGCCATTTGAAGTACCGTATCCAGTAACAACCGAAACAGCACAAGAGGCTTACAATAGCGTGTTGGCAGGAGCAGGGGCATTCCCCCGTGATTCTGTGGATACGCGTATTGTGAATGAAGTGCGTAATGGCACGGCTTCCGGCACTGGTGTGTCCGGGAAACCAGGCATTATTGACAATCCTTCGGCTGTTGGGGGCTTTCCAACGTATGTCAGTCTTCCGGCTCCTGTTGATACGGACGGCGATGGTATTCCCGATGATTGGGAAATAGCTAACGGTTTAAATCCCAATGATCCTTCAGACGGAGCGATAAAAAGTCTTTGTGAAACATATACCAATTTGGAAGTTTATCTAAACGAATTGGAGTTGATTGTTAGAACTTCTGGTAATTAACTGTTATAAATTCCTTCAAATTTAAAATAATCAGTATTTCCCCCCCAAATTGGGGGGTGCCGGTAAGATAAATTCACCATATTCTTCAATGATGTACAGTTTGTATATTAGTTTTCAGGCATAAAAATGACTATGTATAGATTTTAAAGGAGAGATGTATGAAGTTAATTAGAAAAAAATTGTTGGTTTTAACAGTTTTGGCAATGACAGCTTTGATTTTTTACGGATGTTCTGATAGCCCCAAAACTGTAAGTGTTGAAGGAATTTCTCCAATTGTAGTTGTAACCGGTCCAACACTAGTGAATGACGACCTCTACATTTGGGAAACAAATACGGATGGCAAGCTAACTTCCGCAGTATTAAATGCTGTTGTGCAGCCCCCTACTGCAACCAACAAAAGTGTAAATTGGGTTTTGAAAGCCGGCAGTGAATATGTTAACTTTGATCCGGCAACCAGAACGGTATCAGCAATAGCGGTCAGTGGCGAATCTTATGCAACCATAAAAGCTACCACAGTTGATGGCGATTTCCCTGCAACCCTTAGAGTTTTTGTTTTGGCAGCAGGCGATGAACCTGGTCCCGGTGGTACAGATACAGATGCAACAGTACCTTTTACATGGAAATTTAGCACTACAATCCCGGGGTGGCAAGATTACGCGGGGGCATCAAATCCAGTAATGAAAACAGACGCTGTTCTTGCGAATAACATGACAATAACAGCAAGTAAACTGGATGTTGCTACTGCTGCCAACGGCATACGCTGGCAACCTGCACGAACTGCTGCCGGCATGACAGGTTGTATTCAGCCTGATGGGAGTAACGCTCTTGCTAGAGGCGAGCGTTTTGTTAAAATTGAAGATGTGCCGGGACCTTTCAGTATTACTTTAAATTATACATCTACCAACGCTACTAATAACGGTCGTTTTGCCCAGCTTTATATCGATGGCACCAAAGTAGCAGATGGCGCTCCAACTCCTGCTTCCAATGCAGATACAACTCTCAGGCAACTTAAATACGATCATACT
>JAITFY010000045.1 GCA_031281025.1 Treponema sp.
CTAGTTAAGGGGAGAAAAATGGAAGAACAAGAATTATTCGAAAAAATGAAAAAACTCATTGCCGAGAAACTCGAAGTTGATGAGGGAAAAATTAAAATGGATGCGTCATTCCGTCAGGACCTTGGCGCAGATTCGCTTGACACATACGAATTGGTTTATGCAATCGAAGAGCAGCTGGGGATCAGTATTCCTGATGAAAAAGCCAATGGTTTTGTAACAGTACAGGACGCTTACGACTTTATTAAATCCCAGCAAAAATAATAAAAATTTTCCCTGCAAAACCGTAAGAATTGATTCTGAAAGGAAGAAAAAACTGGCAGCTTTTCAAAAGGCTGCCGGTTTTAAGTTTAAAAACATAGAGCTTTTAAATGTTGCCTTTAAACATCGTTCAGTCTCGAATGAAGCAGGAAACAAAAGCAGCAATGAGCGCTTGGAGTTTTTAGGGGATTCCATTCTTGGGGCAGTTTGCGCCACGCTTCTGTATCAATCTTTTGCAGAAAAGAGCGAAGGAGAACTGGCAAAGATAAAAGCAGTTGTTGTAAGCGAAGATACGCTTTCTGTAATTGCCGGAAAACTGCGCATAGACGAAATGCTGCTTTTGGGTAAAGGCGAAGAACTTTCCGGCGGCAGAAACAAAAAAACCATTCTTGCCGATGCAATGGAAGCTGTCATCGGCGCACTCTGTCTTGACTGCGGTTACAAGTCTGCTTTCGATTTTGTCAGCAAATGTATCGAACCCGAAATAAGCAAAGTAACCGGCGCCAATTTCCACAAAGACTACAAATCGATTTTACAGGAATACTGCCAACGGGAATTCCGCTGTTACCCGGAATACCGCATGGTCAAACGCACCGGCCCGGAACATGATCGTACCTTTTGGATGGAAGTGCAAATTGGAGAAACAGTATACGGCTGTGGAATGGGCAGAAACAAAAAAACAGCCGAACAGGAAGCCGCCAGAATTGCATGGGAAGAACTAACTACTAGAAGTTTTGTTATAGATCCGAGTGCCCCATAAGGTTCATCGGGAAATGGTTGTTTGGATGATAAGGCAGGAAAGTATAATCTAATTCCTGGAAATATCTAATTATGGACGGCAGTGCCTGTACCGTTACATTGCGCTCATGAAACAGGATTACCACGTTATTGGGATAATCGCTTGCCTCCATATCGGTTTTGACTTTTTCAAGTATTTGCGCAGCGCTTGTTATACTCCAGTCCATAGTATCAATATTCCAGTCCCAACCTTTAAAACCGGAATCAATCATTGTCCTGATATGCTCTCTATTAAATGTGCCTAACGATCCATAAGGCGCCCGGTAAAGATTGGTAAAGTGGCCTGTTATTTCATGAATTAAATCTTGTAATTGCCGCATTTCGTTAAGAAAATTACGATGCGCACTTGGGTTCCAGTAAAGGTGGTGCTGATCATGTGTCATGGAATGTAGACCTATGTAATGCCCCTGTGAGAGAACTCTTTGCATAATCGTAGTGACAACATCTCTATCAAATTCCAAAATACGGTCTCCCACAAAGAAAAATGTTCCTTTAACCTGGAAATCAGACAATACATTCATAATTCGATTGGTGTTTAAAGAAGGACCGTCATCAAAAGTTAGATAAACATAACGGCGGCCTATTTCCTTTACTGGTGCAGTACTTGTCATTTCGCAAACGCCGCTTTCTTCTTCCTGCAGCTCTTCTACCTGTAACTCAGGATGTGACGGCAATTGTTCATGTCTGGCGGCATTTTTTACTTCTACGTTAGCGCATCCAAATAAAAGTATACATAGTATAACAGTAAGTTTTTTCATGTTAATTTGAATTTTTCCGTGTTTGTATGATGGCATAACAAATAAGTACATACAACAGTAACAAAACACCCGTAATTACAACATAAGGCATGAGTATTACACTGACAAAACTGAATACAATATGTTCTATTAATAACAGTATAAAAAACAGAGCCGAAACAACTCTTACGTTTAGTACTGTGCCGCGATCGGTTGATGACAATGCAAACAAACCGCCCAGGGTAATAAACATCGAAAGACATGAGCCGGCAGCGATAAGGACGCTGTTGGGGCTGCTTGCATTTACCACATAAAAACCAAAGGCCCCAAGCCCTGCAAACGCAATGCTGATAATTGTTAAAAAAATATTAAGTTTCATTTGCTCCTCTTTTTAAAATTTGACAAAAACTGGCGACCCAAGAGTTTTTAGGTGCGCCACAACTTTTTCGGCTTCTTCATCGGAAACAAAGGCTCCTTGGGCGCGGACAGGGAAGGGGTCGCTGCCGGAAAAGAGCATGTCGCCTTTGCCCAGGAGTTTTTCCGCGCCGGGCGAATCGAGAATGACACGGCTATCCACATTACTTGCTACCATGAATGCAATTCGCGCGGGGATGTTGGCCTTAATAATCCCTGTAATGACATTCACAGAAGGGCGCTGTGTTGCAAGGACAAGGTGAATACCAACGGCGCGGCTTTTTGCCGCAAGGCGTGTTATCAGCGCTTCAAGTTCCTTGCCGGAAACGGACATTAAATCGGCAAACTCATCAATAATAACAACAATATACGGCATGATTTCCATTCCCTTTTCGATAGCTGCATTGTTGTAGGACTTAATGTTCCGGGAAGAATGGTTTGCCAACTGCTCGTAACGGCGCTCCATTTCGTTGACACAGTATCGCATGGCGGCAAGCGCGCGCTTTGGGTCGGTAATGACCGGCGTAAGGAGGTGCGGAATGCCATCGTAGAATTTAAGTTCCACTACTTTTGCGTCTATAAAAATCATGCGGCACTCCGCAGGAGAAAGACAGTAAAGAAGCGAAAGTATCATTGAGTTGATGCACACTGATTTTCCGGAGCCTGTTGTACCTGCTACAAGAACATGAGGCATAGAGGTTAGATCCGCTGTTATTGGTTCGCCGGAAATTGTTTTGCCAAGGTAAAGAGGCAGGTCTTTTTCGCAAGCGTCCATAGAGGTTTCTATTATTTCGCGGAAACTTACTGTTTCGCGTATTTTATTAGGCGCTTCGATACCCACTGCCTGTTTGCCGGGAATGGGAGCGAGAATTCTAAGGCTGCGACTAGCAAGACGCAGGGCAATGTTGTCTTCAAGAGCGGTTATTTTTGACAATTTCACCCCCGGCGCCGGGAGGATTTCGTACATTGTTAAGACTGGTCCTTTACATACACCGGTTACTTTTGCCTCTATTTTGAATTCCCAAAGAGTTTCTTCGATGGCAGTTATATTATTTTGTATATTTTCATCATTAGACAGCGAGCCGTCGATCGGCGGCGGTGTTTCTGTACATTCTGCTTTTTCGCATTCGTTTAAAATACCATCTATTGGGAGATGATAATCTTCCCAGGTATTTGGAACCGCATTTTGAGCCAAAAGCTCATTTAATTCCTGCACAGTATCAGCGGAAACCCAGCCGGACATTCCCTGTTTCCATACCTGCGACTGGGGAAAAAACCGGCCGTTACGCGCCATTTCCGCCAGAGTGTTCATGTCAAATGGGCCTGTTGTCTGCCCGTTTGCCGCCACCTGGTATTTGGATGAAGACATAGAGGGCGCACTGGCCCCTGCAAAAAAGCCGCTTAGTTCCTGCACAGTTCCTGCAGAAACCCATCCGGACATTCCCTGCTTCCACACCTGCGACTGGGAGTTGAGCTGGCCGCTTTGCGCCATTTTAGCCAAAGCGTCTATTCCAAATGGGCCTGTTGTCTGCCCGTTCACGGCAACACTATATTGTATTTCGGGAGCAGTTTTGGTCTGGGAGAAAATCCCTTTAAGTTCTTTTATGGAATCAGCGGAAGTCCAGCGGGTCATTCCCTGCCTCCAAACTTGAGTCTGGGGAGTTAGTTGACCATTACGCACCATTGACGTTAAAGTGTCCAAATCGAAGGGGCCCATCACCTGGCCGCTGACTGCTATCTTGTATTGAGCCAGCGGCGGCGGCATGCCCGGCATTCGCGTCATGCCGTAACTTCTGCTTCTTCTGCGCATTTTGCTTACTCCTTGCTCAAGCTCATTTATGTCATAATGTCAGGCGGCGGAGGAGGAGCTATAGCCACAAGACGTAAAATCGCAGGGATGTTTTCTGCAGTTTTCCATTCTGCAAGCCCTGTATGCCACACATAGGTTTCTTTGGATAGCTTTTTGTCGTTGATTAGCCTAACAAGTTCTGTTTCGCAGAACGGCCCTGTTTGCTGGCCGTCGATCATGGCATAGTACACAATGTCCGCAAGAGTTAACGTTTGTGCCGGGCGCATTGGATTGCCTGCACCCGGAATTTGCATGTTTTGTATGGCATGGTTCATGGTATTTACCATCTGCTGTGCCACACTTGTACTCATACCAAACTTTATCAGACGATCTGTAGAGTAAAAGTTCCTTTCGTCATACATTATTCCTTCTTTATGAAACTGACTCTGGGGCATTGCTTTTTGGACAGGAAAGAACTCTGCAAGTTCCCGGACTGTTCCGGCGGCTGCCCATCCGGGCATACCCTGTCTCCACACCGGCGATTGGGTGGTAAGCTGGCCGTTCCTTGCCATTTCCGCTAAAGTGTTCATGTCAAAAGGACCTTCACTCTGGCCGTTCACTGTCACGTTGAATTGTAAGATGCCAGGCGGCGTAGTCTGTCCGGGAACCGGCGGCATTACGGCTTGGCCGGGAGCCTGCGGGGGTGGTTGCTGCGCGCTATTTTGCTGCATATCCTGCATCACGTTATTCATCGTGTTGGCCATTTGTTTGCCTATGACTCCTCCGACAGCCATTCCTACCATCATTTCGGCAGGGTTACTACCGCCTATAATCATCATGTTGTTATCTCCTGTTCCTTCGCTTCCTTACGGTGCAGGCGGCGGGGGGGGCGGAGGAGCGCTCTGAGCGAAAAGCCCGCTCAGTTCCTGCACGGTTCCCGCAGCAACCCAGCCTGCCATTCCCTGTTTCCACACCTGTGATTCGGGGGTGAGCTGTCCGCTTTGTACCATTTGCGCCAGGGCGTTCATGTCGTATGGGCCCATCGTTTGTCCGTTTACTGCCACGCTGTACGACACCGCAGCCGGAGGCGGAGGCGCCATACCACCGGGAGGCGGAGGCGCCATGCCTGGGGCGCTAGGCATGCTAGGCATGCCGGGCATACCTGGCTGTTGTGCCGGTTGATTAACACCCTGCATCATATTGCCCATCATGCCGGCCATCTGTCCGCCGACAGCGCCGCCCATCATCATTCCTGTCATCATGCCGGCAGGGTTCATGCCGCCGCCGCCCATGTTCATCGCTCCGCCTGCGCCCATTTTACCAAGGGCATCAGCGCCGGCTAAAGCCACCTTGGTCTGCTGATTTAACTGGTGCAAGGCAAAGTTCTGGCTGTCCGTCTGCATACGCTGAGCGTGCTGCGCTTCCGTAGTTTGCGCTCTTTGAGCAAACTGCGCTTCTTCGGTTTGAGCTCTTTGTGCAAATTGCGCTTCTTCGCGCTGAATTCGCATGGTATCCTGCATATTCTCGGCATTGATGCGCTGCATATCCTGCATATTCTGGATATTGACACCGGCCTGCGCTTCTGTCGTTTTCATGGTGAGGTTCGCCGTAACTTTTCTTAGTTCCTTCCAGCCTTCGCTTTCCTTGTCAGGTTCTATTGCTTCGATATTTACTTCTTTAACACCTACGGCTAAAGTTTCTGACATGGTTGTCATGAGACGCATCTTTACAAATTCGCTTATGTTATCAAGCATTTTTTCCATCTGAATAACCGGAATGCCGGCTTGATCGGGAACATTTGTTACCACTGTCTTGACATGCCGGCTTAAAGAGACCCTTGCTTCTTCCCTGAAGCGTTCAAGGTCAAAATCGGTTAGACGGTGCATTTTGATAAAAGCTTTGTAGTCGGGAATGTTAAAAACAACTTCGCCGCGAACCGCCATGGGGACTGCAAAATCCAGAAAGCGGGGATCAAACACATCAAAAGCTGGAATACCAAATCTTATACGAATTGTTCCCGCTAAATTGATAAAGTAGATTTCCGCCTGGAATGGGGAAGAGCCGCCAAAAGCCGCGCCCACAATAGACGATAGTATTGGAAAGTTAGCCGTCTCGATTTTCTTGTCGTGGGGACCTTCGATAAAGTCCATGGTAGTCCCGTCTTTTTGGGAATACACAAAGACAGCCACCTCGCCGTCTTTTACGCGCAGGCTTGATCCAAAACGGATAGCATTTTCTTTTTTTGTGGTGTTTGCCGCTTGTCCTCCTGGCCGCCATTTCCAAACAAGATAAGATTGTTCATCGCAACGGATGACATCCATAAAACCGCCTTCATTCTTTTTACCAAACATACACTTACTCCTGTTAATCTATTTTAATTAATCTGTTTTGACTCCGGCTTTATTCATAAGCCGGGTAATTTCGGCAAGGTTGTTGGGATCATCTTTCATTGCAATACGTGCTCTTGTATAAATCCCTCCGCACTTTGTTATCCAGACTTTATTTAACCAAACCTGACGTTTTGCCTCTGTATTGAACATAGCCGCAAATGAGCTAACCTGTTGAATCTTCTGCGTAGCCAATATGGTAAATTCAGTTAAAGCTTCCCTTGTGTTTGGAACCTGGAACTGAGTTATCGTTGACTCGCGCAATTTGTCTTCTGGTGTTATTTCCGGTCTTCTAAGCATAAGACCAAGCACTATTCCTACAGTTGATACACCAAGAAGGATAAACAATATTGGAAGTTCAACCCATAATAGCGCATATGCCGCAACTAGAACTATAATTACGATAAAAATGAGAAAGCTGCCAATTCCACCTGTGACGCTTCGAACAGCTCTTCCTCCAGTACTCCGTGAGGGAAAGCCGATTATTGGTCCTGAACCGCCGCTTGTACCTTTGAATCCGCCGCTTGCGCCCTTAAAACCGCCGCTCGATCCTTTGAATCCGCCGCTAGAACTACTTTTTTTCATTGTACACTCCTTGTTTAGTGCCTAATCAGATTAAGCACGTGTTTATTAATTATGAATATCTGAGAAAACAAATATTATCTGTCTCTCTCGCGATACATTAATGTTTCTTTTTGTATACGAATCGCCGTCAATATCCTGCAGCCGTATATCGTATCTGGTGTGAACATTTAATGGATAGTGTAGTGTAAAAGCAGTATATTCATTATTATTTAACACCACGTCGGGAGGCAGCCAGTTATACCCCCATTGATCATTTGCAGAAGGGCTGATGTATACATGCAAGATTTCATAACCAGTATTATTTTGAATGGTAATGGTTGGAATTTCATCTGAGGTTGAGAACTCAATCCCCAAAAGTTCCAGTGGCGTTTCTCTAAGCATCCTATTTAATCCGGTTAAATGCAGCACTATCAATATTACCGATAAAATTGCAAATATCTCGCATAGAACTACTATTTTAGGCTGCTTTTTCTTTTTTTTATCACGCCCTTCCCGCTGTCTGTCCGCCTCGTATTCCTTCTGCGTAACCTCATCGAGTTTTTGGAAAAATTCTTTAACTGATTGTCCCGCTTCGGCCGTATTCAGTTCGTGTCCGCAGGTTGGACACTTTGTCTGAAACGAATCGGAAAGCGGCTGTCTACAAGCCGGACACCTTTTCATGCCCCCTTGATTCGATTCTGTTTTTTCTCTTTCATCTGACATTAAAGCCTCCTTAATATTCAGCGTTGTTATTAACCATAGATTATACTATATGTCACTCTTCATGTATATACTCAATAAACACTGTTGAAGCAGATCCATTTACGAATCTGACAGATGCAGTTCCCGTTGCTACATTAAAATGCCAATGATGAAGCGGTCTTTCTACCCAAATTGTTATAAAAAGCTCTGCATCGCCGGTGCCGGTGTAAGTTACAGTATCATGAACAATAGCTTCTTCTTCGATATCAATACGGGAACCTGCTATTAACCAAACCGGTATTTCTGCTTTTCCACCGGTGACTAAAACGCCTGCTATGGACATGCTTTGCGTCGGAAAACCATCGCCAATATAAGCGGCGGCAATAACAGGTTTTTCCCCTTCGGTAAGCCCTATTTTTTCCGCGTAAATATAATGATTTTCGTATTCCTCAAGCCCGGTAATGGTTAAAACCCCCGGTTTTGCGGTTTGGGCTGGAGCTGTTCCAACTCCATCGAATAATCCACGAGCTGCCATTGGGAACACTATTACAGCTGCCAACACGATAAACCCAATAAATTTCATAAAACTTTTCATAAAAAACTCCTGTAAATAAATTTTTTACCCATACAGGCAAAATAAATAATGTATTATAAAATACGAAGCGTAAAAGAACCGTAACAAAAGCGTAAAAGAAGCGTAAATTCTGGATACAACATTAACAATTGTACCATAATCAACATATATTATCGTAACTAACGGTCTTTTGATGCGTTTTCTAATAGTGGGTGTAGTTGCTTGAAAAATTGTATGGAAAACGGTATATTAACAATGATGAGACAAAATACTGCCCTATTGGGTAATACAGATATTAAAAAATCGCAAGGTATGAGCCTTTTTCAGGGCGCGACAATATTGTCCCCCCCCCC
>JAITFY010000056.1 GCA_031281025.1 Treponema sp.
CCGGAAAAAACCCGCCCCATTAGGTTTTCGGAAAAAGAAACCTGCATTGGGCGGCCAAGAAAACGCACTGTATCTCCTGTGGAAATACCGCGGCCTCCGGCAAAAACCTGTAGTGATACAATGTCATTTTGTAACCGGTTTACTTCTGCAAGAGAAGTACCAAATACTGTATCAACTTCGGCAAGGTCTCCGTAACGTATTCCATCTGCTTTACTGTAATAACGCTGCCTGTAATTGATTCGATTTTACTGTAAATTTTATTCATAGTTTTATCCTGATTTATATCCTATTCAATAAGCTTTAATGCTTCTTTGTCCATGCCTTTTGATTGGCTTTTTAACCTGTCTTCTATTTCTGATTCAATTGTTTTAAATCTATCCGATTGCCATTCGCACCCGTTATAGTCCAGGAACTTTTGACGCAGCCTGTTGAACCATGAGCGGGCTTCGTTTTTGTCTGCAAACTGAAACTGAGAAGCCAATACAGCAAGCAATTTGTTAAATACATATTTTTGCCGTTCTGGTTTTACCGCAGCATCAATTGGATCAAAAGAGTTCTGCTGGAAATAAACTGAGTCGATAAGTTCGCCTTTCATGTATACGATAAAGTCTTCGCTGCTTGTTCCTTCTTCACCAACGACTTTCATCATTTGTTCAACTTCGGAGCCTTTGCGCATGAAACCCAAAGCGTAATTAACTTTATCGCTTTCTATGATACCTTTGTATTTTGACCAGGACTCAAGCGGATGGATTGCCGGAAACTTACGGGCATCGGAACGCTCACGGGAAAGACCGTGAAACGCACCGACAACTTTAAGCGTTGCCTGCGTGACAGGCTCTTCAAAGTTGCCGCCCGCAGGACTTACAGTTCCGCCGATTGTAACCGAACCAAAACTGCCGTCTCTCATGCGTACAATGCCGGCTCGTTCGTAAAAACTTGCAATTGTAGATTCCATGTATGCAGGGAATGCTTCTTCTCCGGGGATTTCTTCCAAACGCCCTGACATTTCGCGCATTGCCTGCGCCCAGCGGCTGGTGGAATCGGCAAGCAGCAGCACATGGAGCCCCATCTGGCGGTAGTATTCAGCCAAAGTAACGGCAGTATAAACCGATGCCTCGCGTGCAGCAACCGGCATGGATGAAGTATTACAAATGATAATTGTTCTTTCCATTAGGTAACGGCCTGTCCGTTCGTCGATAAGTTCGGGGAATTCTATTAAGGTTTCTACAACCTCCCCTGCTCTTTCACCGCAAGCTGCAATTATAACGATATCAACGTCTGCAAAACGGCTTGTGATCTGCTGAAGTACGGTTTTTCCGGCACCAAATGGGCCGGGAATACAATAGGTTCCGCCTTTTGCTACCGGGTAAAAAGTATCAACCAGGCGGACTCGTGTTACCATAGGATCCGAAGGTTTAAGCCTTTCTTCATAACAATCCACAGCGCGTTTTACAGGCCATTTAAAACTGAGCGTAACAGGAAAAACATTTCCTTTTTCGTCTTTAAGTTCTGCAATAGTATCTTTGAGCGTATAAGAACCTTCCGGTTTTATCATGGAGACGGTGTAATTACCATATAAATTAAATGGAACCATGATACGGTGTTTAAAAGAACCTTCCGGTACAGTTCCCAATGTATCGGCGCGTTCAACTTTATCTCCCACCTTTAATAGTGGTGTAAACTGCCATTCTAAATCATGCTCAAGCGGAGGAAGATAAACACCTCTTTCCAGAAAGAACCCTGCGGCCTTTGCCAGCTTTGGCAGTGGATTTTGAAGGCCATCGAAAACCTGGCCTAAGAGCCCAGGGCCAACTTCGACCGACAACATTTCACCGGAAAATTCTACTTCATCTCCAATTTTTATGCCTTTGGTGATTTCAAAAACCTGAATTTGGGCTACATCGCCGCGAATTCTGATAATTTCGCTTTTTAGCTTTGTAACGACTACAGCTTCGCTGCCTGGGGCCTGCTCGATTACCTTTACAAAAGCAACCTCGTTCATGGAAACAGTTCCATCAAAGCGAACGCTTACCATATTACCGTTAACGGCTGTTACAATTCCTTTTGTTTCTGTCATTTAGACTCTCCCGTCATTTAGTCTCTTCCGTAGAAGTTTGCACACAAGATTGTGCGTTTTCTATAATTTCAGCATAAAGAGATTTATATTCTGCAAACCCTTTTTCTGCATTAAAAATCTGACGCCTTTCCAATAATAAAAGCTTTAAAAAATACGCATATACGCTGCTTCTGTCAAAATAATTGCCTCCTGCCAAAAGGTCGTCAATTGCATTCCAGCGGGCTTTATCAAGAAGAAGCTCTCCATCTAAAGGCGATCCTTCCTGTGATAACAACTCTTCGGCTGTATGAAAAGCGCCTTCCGGAGTAGTTGGCGGCATTGTGCCGGTATATTCGTTGTATAATTTTAATGATCGTAATTTTCCGACGTTTAATCGTAACGTATGTTCCCATTTCCGCCAATTATCGATGAATTTACAGCCAGATTTTGAAGTATTAGAATCGTATCCAAAAGAAAGATATTTCATTAATTCTGAATCTTCTTTATTCATTTGAGAAAAGGCCATTTCCTTGAATTTCTCTGATGACAATGGCGGCTTCTGTTCATAAAAAAGAAATGGAAGTTGTGCCACGAGGTAATAGTATGAGCCCACTAATTACATTCCTTTTACCGCATCATTGAGAATTTCCGCCAATTTTGGATTTAAGTAGGCAGAAAGCAACGCACAGACAGCTTCGGAAGAAAAGTCATAATATGCCGAGCCTTCCTTGTTGGAAATA
This sequence comes from Treponema sp., assembly GCA_031281025.1. Classification (GTDB taxonomy): domain Bacteria; phylum Spirochaetota; class Spirochaetia; order Treponematales; family Breznakiellaceae; genus WQXQ01. The sequence goes on from JAITFY010000056.1 coordinate 2,797, forward strand.
TGGAAACCGTAATTTAATTTGCGGTTTGACTTTAACTCTACACCTTTATTAAGTTCACCTTTAAGTTTACTGTTAAAAAAGTCCTTTAATTTGGCAAGTTCATTTTCCGGCAAAATCACAGACAAATCATCGCTGTTTTTTGAAGCCCAATTTTTAAGAATTTCCGGCAGTGCAGATTTAAGAACATCCTCATTGTAATTGGCATTAATACTGTCATTTACGATTTTGTCCAAAAGAACCTGTATTTCACCCCTAAAAGCCAACACAAGGTTACGGCAAGCCTGCTGTAAAGCGGCAATTCCGGCCTTTTCGGCAAGCTGCGCACTCTCTTTGCTGTTAGAAATGATACCGTCAGCCTCTTTTTTGGCTGTTTCCAGGATACGAGCGGCTTGCGCTTCCGCTTCGGCTTTAATTTTGGCTGCTTCTTCGGCAGCGTTATCAACCCCATCTTTCCTGATTTTATCAATAAGTTCCTTAACCTGAATTTCCATTATTACCCCTTAAAATAAAAATAACTAATTTGTAATGCTCAAATTATAAAATAAACACAAATAATATTCAAGAACCCAAGTTCCTAATTTTAAATTTCTAACCTCTAACCTCCAACCTCTAACTTCTAGTTCGTACATAAGTGCATCAATTGAATAAAATAATTGATTTTTTTATAGTCACTTATCATTCTTTGAGATAATGGCTCTTTTGAGAACATAGTTAATTCTCTCCAGTTAATAAGCAGTTCTGGATGCTTTTTTTGTATATCTTCGATTAGGACTTTTAGATGCTTGCCAATAATTATCAGGTCTTGAGCAGCTTTATTGATTATTTCCAATGCATCTTGATTATTACTGCCTACTATGCTGTTTATATAACGCACTTGAGTTTGGTCTCTGTCAACCCTTAACATGGCGGATCTTAAACGCGAGCCATCATTGCCGTCTTCGCTCATTACAATATCCAAATCGTTTATCGGTGTTTGTAATTCCAGTAATCTGTGCAATGCTTCGCTCATTTCTCTTGACATGGAAACATTGGTCCATTGGCCGCGGATAATTATAATATCGCAAATCTCTTTAATTTCTTTTTCTATGTAGTCATCCAGGAATGCTTTAAAATAGTTAAGGCCTTCGGCATACAGAAAATATTCCACTTTTTTTCTACGATATGTTTCACTGATCTGTACCGTATAGTTTTCTAACCTTGTGAGGTCGGTAGATTCGAATATTTCCTTTGTTAAAGCGCTTATTTGGCTGTTTTTTTTGGCATTATTTATCCTGGCAATATAGTTGAGCGCATCGGCTCTTTTTGATTCCAGCCATATTTCCCCGATTGTTTCAGTAAAAACTGTATGTTTATAGTGCCAAACCGGGTTTCTAAGGGTGTATTGTATCATCAATTCCAGGATTTTTGATGCATGTACTTCACGAAGCATCTTGATCATGTTATTAAATTGCTCAACATTGACTATCGGCAGCCCTTCGCAAGTGTTTATAAGATTAATAACGCTTGTCCAGTCTTCTTCTGCTTTTAATGACTGTACTACGGTTAAAAACTCCCCAATTTGGTCAACCATAAGGATTGTTTTAATGGCCGGGAATTTAGGTTCTATCACAAAACTCCCATCTACAAAATGAGGGTCGAATTTCTTAAAAAATGCAGAAAAATTGTATAAAACAAATTGATTTAAAACCGAAACCATTTGATACCGGTGGTTTACAGCCGCTATTTGGCTTGTATTAAAACGGCTTGTAAGAAGGTCTACATCGGCCTGAATTGAAGCTATAAGCTGTTCTCCAGAAAGAGATTTTGCTTTTTCGTCAAGCGCCGCTGTATCAAGACGTTTGATTATCTCTTTTACATTGCCATCTATACATGCATCTACAGTCATTGTCTTTAGTTTATTTATTTTTACCTCATCTTTCATGAACATTTTGATAGGATAAATTGTCTTATAAATGGAAAATAAAAAGGACATAAAAGAAGGGTCTGTTTCTTCTGATCTCATCCTGAAAAACTTGACATATTTACTTTGACTTAATTCCTTGCTGATAGATTTAAGCATATTTTGCTTTTCATCGGTTAACCCATCTTTGGAAAAAAAGGAAAAAACTTTATCCATAAGGTCTTCTGCCATATTTTACTCCTTTCTAATCTAATAATAACGTATTCGTATTATTTTGACAATCCCTAATTACTCATTAAAAATCGCCGATGATCAATATATGAAGAAATCATCATTTTATCCGGCTCTAATGAGCATTTTTATGGGTTTTTTAATGGTTACCGGCTGTTCAAGCTCTCCGGCTCCAGCATCCTCTAAAAACGAACCAACAATTTGGGAAAGACTGCTTACAAGGGATGCAAATACAAGAAGTTTTTTCCTGGGCGAAGTTAATGTTAATGAACGGGATGAAAATGGAAGAACGCCTCTTCATTATGCAGCCGAATTGGGCGATTCACAGCTTGCCGCTTTTTTTATTTCGATTGGAGCAGATCCAAATGTGCTTGATAATGAAAGACAAAGCCCTCTTGGAATCAGCCTTGAAAGAAATGATGCGGCAACTACAAGAGCTATTGCAGCAGGCGCAGCAGATATACATTTACCCGTAAAAGAAGGTGAAAGCGCTGCTTCTATGGCACTTGGAATGAACCCGGCTATTTTTAGAGCCATTTTAACGCCATCCAATATTGAAACTGTAGATACAAATAAAAAAAACATTCTGCATATGGCTGTAGAGGCAGGAAATAGTCAAGGTGTACGGGATATTCTGGAAATTATGCCGTCAACATCAAGTGTTATTCAAACACCTGATGCAGCCGGTAAAAATGCGCTGGATTATGCACTGGAAAGACCTGAACAATTAAGCCATATAGAAATAGCCGAACTTCTTATTTTAAGAGGCGCATTTTCTCAAAAACCGATTTTTAATTTTCTGGCTCCTGCTGTTCGCAGCAATAATTTTAATTTACGCCGTAATGAAGGGCTTGCTCCTATTCACTTTGCTGTAATGAACAGTTACACAGGTTTTGTAACTTTTCTTTTGGGAAAAAATATCGATATCAATATAAAAAGTACATCAGGTTCAACTGCGCTGCATGAAGCAGTGCGTACAGGAAACATTCAAATTATTACTATGCTTCTTAATGCAGGCGCAGATGTTAATGTTAGGGATGGAAACAACAATACGCCGCTTCATGTAGGTACTCTTCCCGATGTTCACAGGGAAATTGCCGTACTGCTTCTTGGCAAGGGCGCTGATCCAAATCTGCGTGATGACCACGGCGATACGCCGCTTCACATAACAATTATTTTAAACCGTCCGCCAGATGTAATTCAAACTTTTTTGGGCGCAGGCAGCGATATTCATATCCGAAATATGATTGGAGAAACTCCGCTTTACATTGCAGTAAAAGAAGGCCGTTTTTCCATAATTCCGCTTTTATTATCCTATGGTTCGGAAATATTTGCGGCGGATAATTCAAATATTACTCCTTTTGATATGGCAGTAAGAGCAAATGACGATACATTTAATTTACTTATTGTTCCGGAAACTGTAAATCAAAGAGACAGCGCAGGAAATACAATGCTTCATGCAGCTGTCAGAAATCGTGCTAATCCAATACAAATTGCCCGTATCATTGATACAAGATCACTTGTAGATGCAAGAAACAGGGATGGAGATACTGCGCTTCATATTGCCGTAAGGATGAACCAAAGGGAAAGCGCTGAATTTTTAATCTCCAGAGGATCAAATATATTTTCAAATAATTCATCTGGGGAAAGCCCGTTATTTCTTGCTCTTGCAATGCCCGCTGTACGTGAATGGATTATAAACCCAACTACCATTCTTGCCAGAGACGGACTTGGGAATAACATGCTTCACTATGCGGCGGAATGGCAATTAAACAATGTAATACCTGTAATTATCAGGAATGGTTTATCTGTTGAAGAAGCAAATGCAACAGGCGAAACTCCCATTTTTATGGCAGTTAAAACAAACAGTCCTTCCACAATAACTGTACTTGTTGATAATAACGCCAATTTGAATGCCAGAGACGCACAGGGAAATTCCGTTCTTCACACTGCTGTTAGATGGAATTCCAGAAGCTCGGCGGAATTCCTGATTTCTCAAAGAATGGATATTAATGCCCATTCCCTTAACGGCAATACTCCTTTGCATGATTCTATTCTTTTTAGAACTACAGAAATAGAAGAATTACTGATAAGAAATAACGCAAATCTTGAAGTTAGAAATATTGACGGCAATACTCCCTTTATGGAAGCTGTCAGAACAGGTCATTTATCTTCTGCAGAAAGGCTTTCCCGCAATGGCGCGGATAATTCCACAAGAAATTCCACAGGTGATACTCCTTTACATATTGCTGTAAGCACGGAAAACACTGATATGGTAAATGCGCTTCTTAGAATGGGCGCTTCGATTCATGCACGTAACACAATGAACAGAACCCCCTTCCAAATATCCATGACTGTATCTGTACAAATGGTTTCTATTCTTTTGGGACAAAATCGTATAAATATAAGCGATGATCAGGGTAATTCGGCTCTTCATATTGCAATTCATGAAAGAGCGTCTTCTGCAATAATAAGAACAATAATAAATCAGGGTGGAAGAATAAATACTGTTGACAGCAATGGAAAAACAGTTTTACGTCTTGCTGTAGACATGGAAAACTGGGAAGCTGCAAAAATAATTGCAGATGCGGGAGCTGATCCGTTTATTGCCGCAGTTGACAACCGCAGTGTCGCGGAAATTGCCTTTTCAAAAGGCGAAAATTGCATCCGGGCAGTCTTTTCCGGAGCAGCTGTTAATTCAAGGGACAGTTCGGGTAATACTATTTTACACATTGCAGCCCAATATGGTAATCCGCAGGCAATTTCCCTGCTTCTTGAACTGGGAGCGAATAAAACAATCAGGAATATTTCTTCGGAAATCCCTTATGATATTGCCGTTAGATGGAACCGTAGTGATAATGCGAATTTGTTAAGGTAGGATATTGTCCACGAATTAACACGAATTAACACGAATTAACACGAATTAACACGGATTGTTTTTTTTCCACTTTATTGAAAACTTTGCTTTAAGCCCCTTGACACCGACCCCCACACCCATGAGAAAATAATACAATTATAAATAAAAAGGAGTGTTCAATGTTAAAGATGTTAGAGTCAATTATTACCCCCCCCCCCCCCCCCCCCCCCCTCCCCCGCGCCGACACCGCACGTCACTATCTACACACAACAACTATATTCTATA
>JAITFY010000057.1 GCA_031281025.1 Treponema sp.
GATATGCAGGCATTCTGAATGAATCAGGACCTGCAGGAGCGTTTAGCTGGGATGTCCCCGATGCAGTTACAAGCCTTCGCGCAGGGCCGGCAGAATATGCAGTAGCCCCGATTGCAAACCCTTCAGGCTGGATTGAATTAAACCCTGTCCTTTTACGTGATTCAACCTATGTAGCAGCCGGGTTTGGACTTAACGGAAGAGAAGCCAATCCAGGTAACGGAGATGCAGCTGCAGCAATCGCTTCGATCAGGAATAATTCTGTGATGGTTGGCAGGTTTAACACATTTGACGATTACTTTGCCAAAACAATTGGAGATATTGCACTTATGGGTGAACAGTCGGGCAGGGCGCTTGCAACAGAAAATCATATAATGAAGTTTTTACATGATTGGAGACAGTCTATTTCTGGCGTAAATATGGATGAAGAACTTGCAAATATGATCAGGTTTCAACATGGATACAATGCAGCGGCAAGATTTATTACAACTGTAAATACAATGCTTGATACGATTATAAATCGAATGGGTGTTTAATTAACAAGGAGGTGTTTTTATGAAAAGAGTTTCTAGTGATATGCCGTTTACTGATATGCGGTTTCATTTGCAAAGGCAGGAAGATAATCTTAGCAATATACAGGGCAGGATTGGAGCGCAGACCAGGCTTCACAGGCTCCGTGATGATCCTATGGCTGCTTCTCATGCAGTAAGGTATGAATCGTATATGAACAGGCTTGAGCGCTTTGAAAGAAATACTCAATATGCAATGGAACACTTTGATAATACTTATAACCACCTTAATTCAACTAACGAGATATTACAAAGGATCAGGGAACTTGCTGTAACTGGCGCTCACGGAATATACTCTGCCAATGAATTGCAAATAATGGCAATAGAAGTTAATGAACTTTTAAAAGAACTTGTTTCTATTTCCAATTCAACTGGCCCTGATTTAAGACAGGCTTTTGCCGGTGATAAAGTTTTTACAGAGCCATTCAGAATCGTAGAAGGCAGAATAGACGGCGGTATAGATACTATGATAACACGGGTTGAGTACCGCGGTTCCGGCGCTACGCGAAGTGTTGAAATTGGCGATAACATGTTTGTTAATATCGACCTTGGCGGAGACGAGGCTTTTTGGGCGGAAAGAATGAAGATTTTTTCTTCTGTTGATGCAACAGATTACAGAGTTCAGCAGGGTGGCGCTTTTTTTATTAACGGTAATCAAATAAACGTTTCTGTTGGCGATACACTGCCGTCGATTGTTGCAAAGATAAATGAAGCATCCGTATCTGTAAGAGCGTATATCGATCCTACAACCAGAGGTCTTGTTCTTGAAGGAACAAGCGCTCATTTAATTCGTGCAGAAGACAGAGAGGGCGGAGCGTCTGTGTTACGCGATCTTGGAATAATAAACGGTAATATGGTGAATAACGCTCCTAACTGGAATAACCAGGCAATTGTTTCCGGCGGTTCGATGTTTGACATGGTAGTAAGGCTGCGGGACGGTATGTTACGTGGAGATCATGAGTTTATTGGAAGTCAGGGAATTGCAGGTATTGATCTTGCTATCGGTAACATTACAACACGTATTGCAGATGTTGGCAGCCGAAAAGAACGTACTGAATTTGCATGGCAGCGCATAAACAAACAAATCCCTGATATCACTGCGATGATCAATCGTGAAGCAGGGCTGGATATGGCTCAGGCAGCAATGGACTTAAATATGGCAAGGTTTGCACATCAGGCTATTTTACAAACATCTGCGCGTATTTTACCGCCTACATTACTCGATTTTTTACGTTAAAATTAAACAGGAGTTTTTATGAAAGTTGAAACAAAAGCATTTGGCTTGATAGAAATAGACGAAAAACAAAAAGTTACCATTACAAAAGGTCTTTTTGGTTTTGAAGACTTTAAAGATTTTGTTATATTTGATGCCGAACATCAGCCTTTTTATTGGCTTCAATCTACAGAGCTTAAAGAAGTCGCTTTTATTTTAATCAATCCGTTTTTATTCAGAAAAGATTTTGAATTAAATATATCAGATGAAGAACAGGCGGAAATTGAGCTTGAATCACCTGAAAATGCGCTTATTTTTGTTATTGTAACGATTCCCCAGGACGGCTGTCCCATGACGGCTAACTTGCAGGGTCCGCTGTTAATCAATAAACAAAACATGACTGGAATGCAGGCTATTCTGACAGACTCCAGGTGGCGTACTAAGCATGATATTATGCAAGAACTCTCTGCGTCAAACGTTCAAGTGGGGAATTAAATTATGCTTATATTGTCAAGAAAAATAAATGAAAAAGTTGTAATTGGAGAAGATATAACCGTTTCCATCATCGAAATACGCGGCGATCAAGTTCGTCTTGGTATTGATGCTCCCAAAATGGTTAAAGTTTTTAGGCAGGAAGTTTTTGATGCCATCAAGGCGGAAAACAAAGCCGCTTCACAATCTGTACCGGTGATCCCCAAAGTGGACTTTGGCAAGTAGTAATCAACTCTTGATTTTCTCCAGTTGTTTAATAAGACTATCCATATCCTTTGGCAGCGGCGCATAAAAAGTCCTGTCATCGGGTAAAACCAGCTCTTGTGCATGAAGGGCCAATCTGGAAAGGAGCGGACGTTCTTCTTTGGGGTCCCCGCGCCAGCCGCGCTTAAAAGAGGATAACTTAATTGGCGTTTCTTTGCCGTATAGGGCATCGCAAACAACAGTGTGTCCTAACGCGGCGGCATGAACTCTAATTTGATGTATTCTTCCGGTTTGCGGTTTTACTTCCAATACACTGTAATTTCCTGCGCTAAAAAGACATTTAAAAGAGGTAATTGACTCCTTGCCGCGAAACTTGTCGATGATTGTCTGATGCTTTTTATTGCCGTTGGGAACAAGGGAAAGATCGCAGGTTGTTTCTTTCCATGAAGTGCGGCCATGAACAATGGTTATGTAAGTTTTACCGATATTGCGTTTTTCAAAGGCAACTGATAATTTTTTGTGTGTTTCTTTATCTTTCGCAAAGATAACAAGCCCCGATGTTTCTTTGTCGATTCTATGGACTGTGAATATTTTGGAAATAGTTAAATCGCGTTGAAGTTGTTTGTCGAGTCTTTCTATAGATTCATCCCATCTGTCGCCGCCTACAGAGATACCCGGCGATTTATTAACAGCAATTAAGTTTTCATCTTCAAATACTATTGAGTAAGGAGTTTTTGCTTTCAATTTGCTAAATCTTCCTTGAACCCGGTCTTTCAAGCGGTATTCCCTGCCTGCAAAGTTCGCAATCACTTGAGTCCCAATTATTAACAGATAACTTTACAGCAGAGTAGAAAGGCCAATTGGGTTCTGATTCTTCAGAACGTCTGTTGACAAGACACGTAAGTCCGGCTATATTTGCGCCTTTTGCTTCTAACACAGAGGCGCATTCCAACGAAGATTTACCTGTGGTAACAACATCTTCAACGATTAAAACATTTTGTCCGTTTTGAATTTCAAATCCACGGCGTAAAACCATAATTCCGTTTTCATCACGTTCTGTAAAAATCGCGGGTGTAGGCCCCAAAAATGCGCTTAGCTGGCGGGCTATTTCCCAAGCAGCGATAATTCCGCCCATTGCAGGGCCAACGATAACATCAACTTTAAGTTTTCCGGTCTTTATGTCAGAGTGAATACGGCTGACTACATCTTGAAATGCAAGAGATGCTTTATCAGGATACTGTAAAAGTTTTGCGCATTGAAAATAACAGTTTGAATGTTTTCCTGAACTTAATAAAAAGTGCCCTTCAAGCAATGCTCCTGATTCTCGTAAAAGTTCGATTACCATTTTAAAATCCTAATTCCTAATTGATATATCTGATAGCTGTGATAATTTGTTATTAATCATATATTGCCATATTCCATCGATAATTTCAAACATGGTAAATGGATTGGCAAAAGTTGCAGAGCCTACCTGAATGGCTAAAGCCCCTGCCATGAGAAACTCCAGGGCGTCATTTGTACAGGAGATCCCTCCAATTCCAATCAGCGGGACTTGTAATTTCTCATTTTTAAGAGTTTCAAATAATTCCCAAACCATACGAAGCGCTATGGGTTTAATTGCAGGGCCGCTAAGGCCGGCGGTTGTATTGTCAAAAACAGGTTTGCGGTTAACGGTATCTATAACCATTGCTTTAAAAGTATTTACAAGCGAAAGGGCATCCGCTCCGGCTTTTACACACGCTATTGCAACAGAAGAAAGAGAAGGGCAATTTGGAGAGAGCTTAACAATAAGCGGTTTTGCAGTACAAACTTTGCGTACTGCCGTTACAAGATCATAGGCGGTAGACGGTTCAAGACCAAAAGTCATTCCCCCAGCCTTGACATTGGGACAAGAAATATTCAGTTCAATCATGTCAACTTTGGAATCATTTAAAAGAACAGCGCCCTTTACATATTCTTCGGAAAAACTACCGCAAAGGTTTGCGATAATAACTGTTCCGCAACTGCTAAGGAATGGAAGTTCGTTTTCCAGAAACGATTCAATCCCGTTATTCTCAAGCCCAATGGAATTTAACAAACCGTATTGAGTTTCCCACACACGAATCCCTGAGTTACCCGGCTTTGGATTCAGAGTAAGCCCATTGGTACAGATTCCGCCAAGCAGCGATAAATCAAAATACTTGGAATAATCTTTTCCATCGCCGAATGTTCCAGAAGCTGCAATTACCGGATTTTTTAAATTAATACCTGTTATGTTTACAGAAAGGTCAGTGGTTTTATTAATCATATTTTACCCGTTAAAAATTATTTCGTTTGCCGGAAAAATGGGGCCATGTTTACAGCAGCAGCGGTTTCCATTTACAGTTGGAATCGAACAGGCAAGACAGGCGCCAACACCGCAGGCAAATCTATTCTCCATTGAGATAAAACAAGGTGTATTTGTAGATTCGCATTTTATTTTAAGCGCCTGTAACATAGGAGTAGGCCCGCATCCAAAAACCACATCGTAATTTTTAGTTTCTAAAGAGTCAAGGACTCGCCCTATCTGGGCATTTTTGCCGTCTTCTGCAGTAACAACAAGTTTCTGTGCATTTACAGCCGCTCCAAGCATGGCGTTTTCCTGTTCTTTTTGCGGGAACCCCTGCCGGAAACCGGCAAAAAAGTGAAAAACAACATCAGGTTTTTCCGCCACAAGAGAGGCAAGCGGAGCAACTCCCACACTGCCGCCAACAAGCGCAGCTTTTGCATTTTCCGGCAAAAACTCAGCCCATGTATTACCGAGCGGCCCCATTAAAATAACTTTATCGCCGTTTTGCAATCCTAACAATTCAGCCGTACCTTTACCTCGTTTGGCAATTAAAAACCTTAGAGTCTTTTCTCTAACATCAAACTCAAAAATACTGATTGGCCTTAACAAAAAAACTTCGCTGCGTTGCGGTTTCATCATAAAAAACTGCCCAGCCAAAGGTGTAGAATGTTCCCAATAAAATTCCAATATAAAGTATTCATCATTAATAGATATATTATTTTTAAGTTCAACTATTAAACAATTACTCAATGTTAAAAAAGAAGACCTCATAAAGCCCCTAAAATTTCATCTCGCATTTTTACAACAGCCTCTCTTGCAGCTTCAGCCGCAAAACTGTTGTTAACGGGCTTTTGCCCATGGTTAACGGGCGTTTTCCATGCCGTAATAATCGAGCGCGACGCATTAACGACACCGCCATTTCCGTTACGCAAAAGCAAAGTTACATCGAGCGCGCCTCCTCCCTGGGCGCCGTAACCGGGAATAAGAAAAAACAAATCAGGATGGTTTTTACGAATTTGAGCGGCTTCGTCTCTTTCGGTGCAGCCAACAACAGCTCCCAAAAGTCCATAACCGCATTTACCATGATGTTCTGCTGCAAGCCCGGAAAGTTTATCTCCAACTATATCATAAAGTTTTTTGCCGTTATTGGCTGCCAGTTGCTGAAAATCCCTCATGCCAGGGTTACTGGTTCTCATAAGGACAAAAGCGCCTTTTCCAAGAACAACAGCCTCCTTTAGCCAGGGAGCAATGGAGTCCATACCCATGTAAGGATTTATTGTAACAAAGTCTGCTTCAAAATCGCCGTAAAAGTGGGCTTTCGCATAACGAGCGGCAGTGTCGGTTATATCGCCGCGTTTGATGTCGGCAATTACTAAAGAGCCCTTTTGGCGGATATATTTTAAAGTTTCTGAATAAGTACGCAGCCCGTCAATTCCCATTTCTTCATAATAGGCAATCTGCACCTTATAACAAGCACAAACATCAAAAGTAACGTCAACTAACGCCTTGTTAAAAGCTAATACAGCCTCTGCACTTGTTTTATTTTGCCTCTCTGCAGCAGGAACATAATCCACACAGGTATCAAGCCCAACACAAACATGCCCCTTAACTGCCACTACGTCAAACAACTTGTCAATAGATGTATTCATATTTATTTAAAGTCTTTTGCAAAAATTAATTCATCGCAGTATTCACAGCGGTATGTATGCAGCTGTTCATTTTCAAGATGAAAAACATGATTAATGTATTTTTCTGTAGAACATATACAACGTGGATTTTTACAGATAAGCACATTTTCTACTTTTTTGGGAAGGGCCAGCCGGATTTTTTCTGTTACATGCTCATTTTCGATAATGTTTACGGTTATATCAGGGTCTATAAGACCCAAGACATCGTAATTGATAGAGATTGTATTATCGATTTTAATGATGTCTTTTTTTCCGCTTCTTTCTGAATTTGCATTGGTTATAAATGCAACCGTATAGGGTAATTTATCAAGACGAAGCCAGTTAAAAATACGAATCCCCTGTCCTGCTTTGATGTGGTCAATAACCAATCCATTTCGTATTTGTTCTATATTTAACATGTTACAACTCCCTGAATCGAAGCAAGCAGGGCCATTCTTACATACATACCGTATTTTGCCTGCTGGAAATAAGCGGCACGCGGATCGCTGTCAACTTCGATGGAAATTTCGTTTACACGCGGCAATGGGTGAAGAACAATCATTTTTTCTTTTGCCATAGACATTTTTTCGGTGTTTAGGACATAGGTGTCTTTTAACCGGATGTAATCATCTTCGTTAAAAAAGCGTTCTTTTTGAACACGAGTCATATACAGTACATCAATATCGTTCATTGAGTTTTCAAGATTTTCACTTTCTATAAAGTCAATATTTTGTTTAATTAAATTGTTTTTTATATATTCTGGAAGCACAAGTTCTTTTGGCGAAATAAAAATCATCTTTATTTGATTGTAACGGACAAGAGCTTTTACAAGAGAATGAACAGTACGCCCAAATTTTAAATCGCCGCAAAAACCAATGGTTATTGTGTCTATTTTGCCCAATAACCGTTTTATGGTAAGAAGGTCTGTCAGGGTTTGGGTAGGGTGGTGGTGCCCTCCATCACCAGCGTTAATTACCGGGACTAACGAATAGTTCTTTGCAAGAAGGGCAGACCCTTCTTTTGGATTGCGCATGACAATTGTATCAGCGTAACATGCAGCTGTCCGGATCGTATCGGCAAGGCTTTCGCCTTTGGAAGAAGAACTTGAGCCAGGTTCGGCAAAACCAATGCAGTTTCCGCCCAACCTAAGCATTGCGGCTTCAAAACTAAGGCGGGTACGGGTGCTTGGCTCAAAAAAAAGAGCGGCGAGTATTTTGCCGCGGCAGCTCTCTCTAAGGTATTTTTCGTCTTTTTCGATATTTTCTGCCAGCGAAAACAACAGTTCCATTTCATCTACTGAGAAATCTTCCGGTTCTATAAGGGAACGTCCTTTTAATGCGTTTAAACCTGTCATTAACGCAAAATTATACAAAATCAATGTTTTTTAAGCAATATTAAACTGGAAAAAACTGTTAAAAAAGATATTATTTATTATGTACATTAAACAAATATTGTACTATAATTACTAATATTAGGTTTTATAGTAGAGGAAGCAGTATGATAAGAAAATTTTTGGTTCTTTGTATAATTTTTTCAATTTTTACCGGTATTTTGTGGGCAGGAGGCGGAAAGGATAATATATCCTTAACAGCAGATGATCCATCTGGTTTTACCGATGTCATTGACACTTCGGAAAGAAAACCTGGAACATACAATTTTTTCCTGGAAGCAAGAGACAGGGCTGGCAATTCCACAATTGCCGGACCGGATAATATAAAAATTGATCCGGCTTCTGATCTTCCAAGTGTGACTATAGTTAATCCAACTCAAAATATGCATGTTCAGGGTAATATGAATATTGTTGGGCTTGCATTTGACGACGATGCCGTACAAAAAGTAGAGTTGGCAATAACCCGGGGGACAGACTCAAGAGGCGAAGAAGTTCTGCGTGTAACTGCAGAAGGGACAGACTTTTGGTCTTATTTTCTTGATACAACCAATACCGAAATTTGGACTGATGGAATTTATACCATAACCGCCTGGGCAACAGATATAAACGGGCTTTCCGGTATTTCCGAAGACTTTCATTCCAGGCAGCACAGAAGAGCGATTGTCCGCTTTATTCTTGATCGTCAAAGGCCGGAAATTACCGTAACAAGCCATGATATTGGCGCTCTGGTTTCCAGAAACATCAGGCTGCGCGGAAATGTTTTTGACGGCAACGAGATAACTTCTTTTAGTTATTCAGTCGATGACAGAAACCGCTTTATACCTGTAAAATTAAGTACCGACAGAAGAACAGGTGAAAATACCTTTGATATAAGTTTAAATACAAGACAATTCGAAAATGGCGCTAAAGTTGTATGGTTTAGAGCTGTTGACGGATGCGGTACTGTTGGAACTTCTGCACATTTATTGTTTGTAAATAATATCGATCCTGTTGTAAAAATACTTTATCCTTCAGCCACCGAAACTGTGAACGGTGTTTTTTCAATAGCATGTTATGTTGACCACCCTGTTGGTATAAGTTCAATAACATGGAAAGCAGGCAATGTAGCAAGAGGCTCTTTTGAAATGCTTCCTGGCAACCGGTGGTTTTCTACCGATATCGATCTTCGCGGGCAAAAGCTTACAAATATAGACATAGAAATTCGCGCCGAAGATGTTTCTGGTAACACAACCACTGTCAGGCAAAGATATAGGGTTGATCAAAATGCAGACCTGCCCAGGATAACATTAACCGAACCTGTTGCCGGGCCAATTGACGGTACAAAAGGACTTGTTGTAAAAGGTATTGCTGCTGACAATGACGCTGTAGATCAAATTTTTTATTCATTAAATTCCGGTACTCCTGTAGAGATTCCCGCTACTTCCGGTTATTTTCAATTTTTAATTCCTGAAATTCCGGCAGGTAATAATACCATAGAAGTTTGGGCAAAAGATATTACTGGTTTAATTGGGCCCAGAACTCAGGTACGCGGCATTTTAGTTCCAGAGCCGCTTATACAGGCGGAAGTTACATCTTTTGCATGGGGCAGAATCAGAACAGAGGCCTTTAATAATGGCATGGTGATAAGCCCTGTTCCAATAATTAATGCCCGCAGCCAAATTGCAACGGGGTTAGAGCCCATTACAATGCACATGGCTTTTAGAGCGGCGGCGGCTCCAACATCGGCTACTGTTCAAATTGGAGACAGGGATGCTCTTCCGCTTAGATTGTCTGGCAGAGACGTATTCACGGCGAGCATTCCATTTCCTGCGGATTTAGGCAATGGCTTAACAAGAATCAGGCTTATTGCAACAGACCGGCATGGACGCACTGTAACTCACGATGATTATGTTGTAATTGTCAATCATACTTTGCAGGGCTTCGTCGAAGGGTTACCAATTCCTCCAATGTCGGCTTTTAATTTCCAATGGGTTATGCCCAATGTCCTATCCAATGGACGTTTCCTTTTCTCCGCACAAAATGAAACACTTATGGGATTGAGCTCCATACCGGTACGAAGCGCATCCATCGAGGGAGGAGGTCTTTTAAATGCAAGTGTTGACGAATTTGGCCGTGTAATACTCAGAGCTATGGGCGAAGGCGATTGGCCAAACATTAATTTAAGTCTTGTTCTTGAAGACGGCTCTCAACAAACCGTTCCACTTAGTGTAATTTCTGATATTTCCGGGCCTGCAGTTTCTTTGCAGAACATGACCGATTTCCTTTGGGTAAGAACAAATACCACAGCAAATTTTAATATTTCTTCCAGACATGCAGTTGCTGCTGTTGAATACTCCCTGGACATGGGCCTTACATGGCTGCCTTTGCTTACTGCGGGCGAAATTACAGGTTTAGGTTCTTCGCCAAACAATGTAAATTTCTCACGTACAATAGACCTTTCTGATGCACAAGACGGCTCAATAAAAATATTAATAAGGGCAACAAGTATAACTGAAAAATCCAATACTGAGTATTTTTCGGTATTAAAAGATTCAACACCGCCAATGGCTGAATTAATTATGCCTATAGCAGAAGCGCCGGTAAACGGCACAATCCGAATGGCTTTTGCCGTAGAAGAAGCGGGCACTCTTCAGTCTGTTCATTATGTAAATGGAGCCACAAGAATACAGGTTTTTAATCTTGACGACTGGGAATTTGATTATGAACCAAGATTTATCGAAGTACAGATGGATGCAATAGAAATGCCGTTAGACGAAAATAAACGTTTTGTCTTTACAGACAAAGCCGGTAATTCAAGTGAATTTACCGATTGGCATTTTATAATTGATTTGGAAATGGGCATACCAACAATTTTTGTAAATCTTCCAGAAGAAGATGAAGTAATTACAGCAGATTTTGAGGTATCAGGTGTAATGTTTGATGATGCAGGTATTTCCCACATCGATTGGAGATTGAACCAGGGTGAATGGCAGACTCTCGAAGCAGAATATGGATTTTCAATTCCAATTAAACTCTCCGATTTAACAGACAATGAACACTCTGTAACTGTAATTGCCGAAAACATTTACGGCATAAGAAGCGAGCCGGAAACAAGAAACTTTAAAGTATCGTTATCTGAACCGGAAGCAGCCATGACCTGGCCGTTATTTGATACAGTAATGAGGGATGAAGTAGAATTACGCGGCACTTCTTTTGACAGGAATGGCATAAGGGAAGTGGCAGTTTCACTTAATAACGGAAATACATTTAATGTTGTCAGCGGCAATTTTGGCACTGATGCAGAAAGGGTAGAGTGGGCGTATAAATTTAACACACGTATATTAAGAGACGGCCCCAATGTGATTTTTATTCGTGTAATAGACAGATATGGTATTCCTGCTACTTATGCAAATATGCTTAACATTGATAATACTCCGCCGGAAATTCTTTTGGATACCCCCGATGATGGCGCAATTTCTGTAGGCACAGTTTCGATAATGGGACGTGTATTGGATCCTAATCTTCAGGAAATCAATATTCTGCTGCGAAGCCTGGACGGTAATCCAATTCAGGAACGTTTGCTTTCCAGAACTGTTGAACCGTCAATAATTTTAAGGGAAAGGCTCGATTTAACAGGTCAGGCTGACGGCCACTACAATATTGCAGTTATTGCAACAGACAGGGCGGGGAATGTTACACGTGTATCAAGAAATATCGAACTTAAACGGGAAACATATAAAAACTATATCGAAATCCTTTATCCGCTGGAAAACGAAGAAGTTTCCGGGAAGTTTAATCTTTATGGCTTTACTGGAGGAACAGAAAAGGCCGAAACTGTAACCATCAGAATTAATGGACGGGATCATGTTACGGAAGATGTTGATGATACAGGATATTTCCGTTTTAGTTTAGATAGTGAATTCCTTATTGACGGTAATAACAATATCGTAATTCACAGTAATTTTGCTGGAAACGAACGAACAGAATCACGCATTTACAATATCGTTTACAGACCTTACGGGCCCTGGGTTACAATTGATAGCTTCAATTTTGGCGATTTTGCCTATAACAGGCCGTTCCTGTACGGACGAACCGGTTATACGCTAAACGAAGAAGAACGAGAACTTCTTTCAAGCAGAAGTACAGACAGAAATATAAGAGCGCAGCTTCAGGCTAAAACACCGGACTATACAGAAATTAGTTTTAACAATGGAAGTACATGGGTCTTGGCAGGATCGGCAAGAGATAGAAATATTGATTACCGGTACCGTTTGGAAACAGGAGATATGCCGGAAGGAACGCATTACATAATGGTACGAACAACCATGAAAGATGGAGAAATTGCAATTACCAGAATGCTTGTACAGGTAGATAAAACACCTCCAGAAATAAGGATGATCTCTCCAGAAGCAGGCGGAGTTTACAACACTGCAATTACATTCTCTGCAACTGCATCTGATGATGTAGAACTGTACAGTTTAACTTACCACTTGCGTGTAGGCGACAAGTCCAGATACGCAGTACCCGGCTTCCTGCAAGGTTTGTATATTGAATCATCAATACCGCCATTTTTGAAAATACTAATTCCTGCATTACCAAATTTCCCATTTGCCGGCGGCTCTACATTCATGGATGTAGGATTAGGTCTTAGTTTCTTTGATGACAATGTAAAAATTCAGGGACAATACGGATTTATGTTACAGGATAATTTTGAGTCTCTTGGAGGCGAAGGGCCTGTACGTTACGGCGGACATGTAGTTGGATTAAAGCTGCTTGCAAGCGTTTATCAATTACAGTTTGGATCTTTCATGGGACCTGATTGGGATTGGCTTTCTGCAACATTTGCGTTAGGTGCAAACTTCTCGCTCTTTGACGCTTTTAATACAGAGAACGAAAAGTTCTCTACACCAGAAAGTCCTATATACTATACCCAAAGCGGAAAATCCACATGGATGAGCGCATTACTGTTACAGGTTGAATTCCCAAGAATAACAATCCCCGACAGGAAAAACTTTAGAACATTCAGTTTATTTACAGAAGGCCAGCTCTGGTTTGTACCAACAGACGTTGATGCCGATGCCTTAAAAATAAAGACAATTCTTCCCAAAATAATAATGGGAGGAAGGATTTACATTTTCTAGGGAGTTAAGTTCCCCCTTGCCGCATTTTAGCGGCAAGGGTACTGACAGACGCGGGACTCGAACCCACCACCTTCAGCTCCGGAGGCTGACGCTCTATCCAGATGAGCCAGTCTGTCGTTTTTTTAATTTACCTTAATAGTTAACGTCCGTCAACTACCAAAATTGTTGGTAAAATGCAAAAAATTCCTTGCTTTATCGATAATAGTGAGTTAAAATTTATATAATAACGTCAGATGTCGTGATCTTTGCGCTTCAAGTACTGATATCAATGTTTATGGTATCTGAGTAATTGGAGGTTTTATGTCCAAATCCAGATTTATAACAACTCTTTTAATGTTATTCACCGTCATGGCGTTGATTACCTGTGATATGCCCTTGGGACTTGGGGATCCGGTAGATACGACACCTCCTCATATTACAATACTTTCTCCCTCTGATGGACAGTGGATGAACGATCACAACAGAGGCGAACCTATAATGCTTAGGGGAACATGGTGGGATGACACCGGCGTTACCGAAATACGAATACTGGATCAAAAGTCAGGCGAGTATTTTACCAACGAAAACTATAATCTTAATGGAATAACAATAGAGCCGGCCGGAGCAGACGGGAATGGTACATGGAGCGCAGAGATTGTAATTACCGAAAGCGGCGAACATACAATTCGTGTAATTGCTTTTGACAGTTTCAGAAACCAGGGCGCCGATATTGTAAATATCAGAGTGGATTTGGTTGATCCTTTAGTTGAAGATGCAAAAGTATTGCGCTATCTTGACAGAGGTTCTTTGAGCAATCGTTTTATAACCGAAGAGTCTATTTACAATTTTGCACACTACGATGAGGAGCTGGATTTTCAGTCGCCTTATTTTTATCGAAGAATTAAATGGGCAGATATTGATAAATTCCAAAACGAAGCATTTACCTTAAGAGTTGATTTTGCCGACAGTTATGCAAATGTTGTGACCAGCCGGCTTTATGTATTGGATGAAAACGGAGATCGTTTGAATCCTGGAAGCGAAGATATAGACGGACTTGTTCCAACACGCAATTATGATCCATACAAACCGGAATGGGATATAACCGCCGGACAATTGATAAGCTGGAATCCAAAATACGCAACTGGAGCGTCTTATATTTCCTTTGAAGTATTCGTGTGGAACGAAGCCAACTGGGAGTTTGATGCGCCAAAAGAAGGCGGTACACGCCGCCAACAAAGGATTTTTGGCACCTGTTGGTATCCCGAATCTGATATTCCAAAAATTGCAGTTCAGGCTACTGATGATGCGCTTTCTTCTGGTCAGATTTTCTTGAACACAACAACAGTGGGAGCTTTATCGCTTGAAGTATACGATGACGACCAGCTTGCACAGATTTATGCAGGACTCATCTTAAAAGAAGAATTTGACGATTTAAGAGGCAGCGAAAGCGAGGCGGATTATCTAAGTTCACTTGTAACAGATACAGCCAGACGTGATCAGGTTATTGCTAAACTGTCTAACAACAATCTCTTTTCTGTCGCAGACAGCGGGGAAGACAGGCGCCGCCAAATTATCAGGTTGGATACAGGAGCGGCAGGAGAATACCGCCTAATCGCCATGGTAAGGGACAACAAGGGCCCTGAATCGCACTACTTTAGTACTCCAAATACGCCGGCGTGGGCAGTACATCCCCCATTGAGGGTTCATGTGCAGAACCCCAATGCGCCAAATATAATCGTTGAAACTCCTGCAGCGGAAAATACATTCCCAATGCTTAGCCGCAGCGGAGAAAATTACGAGTTTAATGTATCGGGTTATAACATTGACGATACAGGTATCCTTTGGATGCAGATTGCATGGGTTCCTCCTTCCTTTACAATTTCTGATGCCCAGGCTGCGCTTAGGGCTGCGGCTGGTTCTTTGGAACCTGGAGAATCGACAACACAAAGCGGCATAAAGATATGGAGAATTTCTGTGGATCCAAACGAACCTGTAGTTCTTAACGGCGTTAATTA
>JAITFY010000093.1 GCA_031281025.1 Treponema sp.
GACCTTGTATTGGCAATAATTGGTTCATGCGCATTCTTTTACTATGCATTTAATTTTGATGCAATAATCGGACGTGCAGCCAGGATAAACCCCACGGATGTATATATAGGTTTGGTTGGCATGATTTTTCTTGCAGAACTCTGCCGCCGGGTAGTTGGTCTTCCTATTGTAATAGTAGCCGGAGCTTTTGTAACTTATGCTTTTATTGATGGTTATTCCCTGCGGCGAGTTGTGCATCAGCTTTTTTACACAACCGAAGGAATTATTGGTATTCCCATTGGAGTTGCTTCTACCTTTATAGTTCTCTTTATCTTTTTAGCTTCTTTTTTGGAAAAGTCAGGAATTGCCAAGTTTTTCATTGATCTTGCCAATTCGGTTGCCGGCTCTTCATCGGGCGGCCCCGCAAAAGTTGCAGTAATAGCAAGCGCCCTGCTTGCTATTATCACAGGCAGCTCGGTTGCCAATACTGTCGCTTCCGGCAGCGTTACTATCCCTGCAATGAAAAAAACCGGATACAAGCCGGAGTTTGCCGCAGCTGTGGAAGCTGCCTCATCAACAGGAGGGCAGGTTATGCCGCCCATATTGGGGGCTGCGGCCTTTATTATGGCGGAAATTACCGGAATCCCCTATCTGACAATTGCAGTTGCCGCTATTATTCCCGCACTTTTTTATTTTGTCGGTGTTTTTATTATGGTTCATCTTGAGGCAAAAAAGATGGGGTTAAAAGGGCTTCCAAAAGATACTCTACCTAAATTTGGACGTCTTATCCTTAACAGCGGTTATCTTCTTTTGCCAATAGTTGTATTGATTGTTTTATTAAGCAGAGGATTTACCCCGGCTTATGCTGCATGCGGGGCAATTATTTCCGTTTTTATAATTACGTTTTTTAAAAAAGAAACACGTTTTACACCAGCAAGTTTTATTGATGCTGTTGCTACCGGCTCTAAAAACACACTTGGTGTCGGTGTAGCTTGCGCAATTGCCGGTACTGTGGTGGGAATAGTGACTCTTACAGGAATTGGGCAAATGCTTATCCGTTTACTTGTCATCGTAGTAAACAATCCTTTCCTTGTTTCCATTAACGCAAGTCTCTTTGCTGCTCTTGTAATTACAGCGATTGCATGTCTAATTCTGGGTTTGGGAGTTCCAACCACTGCAAAATATGTAATTATGGCAACTATTACAGCTCCTATGATATTACGTGCAGGAACCGAAATTGGCATCGTTGTACCGCTGCTGGCAGCCCATATGTTTGTCTTTCACTTTGGAACAGATGCGGATATAACCCCGCCTGTTGGTCTTGCGGCTTATGCGGGAGCTGCAATTGCCAAATCAAATCCAATTTTAACATGCGTTATTTCAGCAAAACTTGCAATTGCCGGTTATATTCTCCCATTTTTCTTTGTATTCAGCCCGGAGATGCTTTTTCAGGTTTGGGATGCAGAATTACAAACTTATGTATTTGGCGCTAATCCTTTAATAATGACAAAAATTATTATTTCCTGCTTTATTGGAATGTTTAATATTTCTGTAGCAATTCAAGGCTGGTTAATACAAAAGGTAACATGGCCTTGGCGGCTCACATCAGCAGTAGCCGGATTTTTGTTAATCAATCCAGGTTTAATAACAACTCTTATTGGTCTTGGTATTACCGGATTGGTAATTTTTATCCATGTTATGCAGCATAAAAGAGATAAACTTAAAATTGGGACAACTTCAAGTATAATTTGTGGGGTATGAAAAAAAAGAGTTTATTTACAGTAACGGTTCTTGCATTTGGCGCATTTTTTACCTCTTGTGCAACAACGGCGCCATTTGCTTTTACAGATACATTTAATGTAAGTTCCGATCATTTTAGGGAAATGAGGACTGGGCCGTGGGAAACTATAGGCAATACTCAATATCGTCTTATTTTTAATCATGAAGAAAAAATCGTAGATATCAGGGGGCGTGGAAGCACCGGCGAAGACAAAAAGGACAACATGAATTTTCGTACTAAAAAGCCTTCTGCAGGCTGGTTTTCTGATGCAGAGGAAAGAATTAAAATTCACTCTGGATTTTTTAGACGATATGAATCAGTGCGCAGCGTACTTTTAGACGCTGTATATGAATACCCTGATTACGCTATCCATGTAAGCGGTTTTTCGCTTGGCGGTACCTGGACACAGCTTTTTCTCCTTGACATTTTACTGCTTTGGCCTGATAGAGACATTAAAGCAATTTTTTACGCGCCGGCAAGTCCGTGGAGAAAACTACCCAGAAAATACCAAAAAGAGTTAAAACAATGTACGGTTTTTGTCAGAACTTACTGGGATCCGATTACCTGGATGTGGCTAATAGGGTTTCACCGCTATGGGTACAATATCACTGTAGGAAAGTGGTGGCGTATTTTACCTCCACAACATGAACCGCCGCAGATGATTCGAGCTTTAGACGAACTTCTTAAATAATCCCCGTCAATCTATGCTGTTTTGCCATGTGAAAAATACAGGTTCACGCCCTACTCGAATATTAATTTCTGCAGGTACGGTGACTTCATTACCAGTAACTATATTGTGACGTAAATGATTTGTTCCAGGCAGCCGAATATTTATTCTCTTCTTGCCAATCCCATCTTTCCAGAGAACCAAAGCGCTGTCTTTTTCCCCTCTAAAACTAAATGCCTGTATCGAGCGTGGTATTCCGTCTTGTTCAGATGTTAATACATAACATATCGTATCCGGCATATAAAAAGCGCATAAACGAAAAGCGTTTGCACCTTTAGATGTAGGGTCACTTACACTGCGAATAAGACCAAAATAATCTTCTGACTTGCGTATACCCCGCCGTTCCCGTATTTCTGGATCATACAATTGATACCATAATACGTTCATAGCTCCGGCATAAGCAAGATGAGTGTAAATTTTAATAACCGCTTCTGGAAGTCTTTTTAAAGAAATCCTTGATGGATACCAGCCTCCTGTAGGAAACCCCATTTCTGTAATCCAGATTTTATCTCCAAAACCATATTCATCAACAACTTTTCTAAATTGCTCATAAAGCCGTATTGATCTTTTTACATTTGCTTCATACGGATGAAAAGCAATATAATCAACTTTTTCCATCGCACCAGATTCAAAAAGTTCTTTTATAAATCCAACCGGCAAACCACGAGGCATGCGGTTAAAAGCGCCGGCAAGAAGAATAACATCACTATCTACTTCTCTTACAACGTCCGCTGTTTGACGCGACAATTCGATAAATTCATCTTGAGGGCCTGTCCAGAAATGAAAATTCGGTTCATTCCAAATACACCATGCATCTACTCTTCCACGAAAATGTTCAACTGTTTTTTTTACATATAAAAGAAAATCAGGAAGCCTGTGAGGAGGAACATATCGAAGACGTCTGTTTTCTTCATGAATCCATCCAGCGTCATAAGCCAATATACCGATTATTTTTATACCGGCAGCTACACAGTCGTCTGTAATTTTATCGTAAAAACTAAAATCCCATTCGCCCTGCATTGCTTCTATTCGATTCCAGGCGAAAGTGTAAAGCGTCCATGAAGGGTTAAGACAACTTAGCTGTTGAAATTCTGTATCTGTTCCGGTTCTGCCGGCATGAGCAATTCCTGTAAAATCTGCTGGAATCTGCCTGCCGTCGGGAACAATATGAACCGGAATTGAAGTACAGGATACAACAAATAAAATAGAAAATAGACTGGAAAATTGTTTTAAGGCTGTTCTCATGATTTAACAAGTCCATTCCCCATTTCACGCAGCAGGTACTTCTGTATCTTTCCGCTGGCTGTTAACGGATAACTGTCTACAAAAAACACATACTTGGGTATCTTGTAGCGGCCGATTTTGCCGCGGCAAAAGTCGCGCACTTCTTCTTCGGTTTTTGTTACACCGGGATGCAAAATGATAAACGCTCCAACTTCTTCGCCGTATTTTTCCGACGTTATACCGGCTACCTGCACATCTTTGATGCCTGGCATGGTGTACAAAAAATCCTCTACTTCTTTGGGAGAGATATTTTCGCCGCCGCGGATAATCAAATCCTTGATGCGCCCGGTAACTTTAAAGTTTCCGTTAGCATCCTTGATTCCCTGATCGCCGGAATGAAGCCAGCCGTCCTTGTCGATACATGCGGCAGTGGCTTCGGGCATTTTGTAGTAACCTTTCATTGTGTTGTAACCGCGGCAGCAAAACTCGCCGTGTATGCCATCCGGGCACTCTTCGCCGGTTTCGGGGTTTCGTATTGTAACTTCGATACCGGGCATTGCACGGCCTACGGTTTCCACCTTTACTGCGATATCGTCATCGTAGCGGGTTTGGGTCATTACAGGGGATGCTTCCGTTAAACCGTAACAGATTGTAACTTCTTTCATGTGCATAAGGTCTATCACCTGGCGCATTGTTTCGATTGGACACGGAGAGCCTGCCATTATACCTGTACGTAAACTGGAAAGATCAAACATTTTAAACATGGGATGATTAAGCACTGCAATAAACATTGTGGGGACTCCGTAAACTGCCGTACATTTTTCTTTTTGAATTGTTGCAAGAACAAGTAAAGGATCAAACCACTCGATAAGCGCCGCAGTAGAACCGTGGGTAAGAATTGCCATCATCCCAAGCACAAGGCCAAAACAATGAAACAGGGGAACCGGAAGGCAAACGACGTCTTTCTCGCTCAAGCGCTGGTTGTCGCCAATGCCCAAACCATTATTGAGGATATTCAAGTGAGTGAGCATTACTCCTTTGGGGAAACCTGTAGTGCCGGATGTATACTGCATATTTACGACATCGTCCGGTTTAACCGAGCTTTCAATTTCGAGTAACTGTGCGGAACCGGTATGCTGTCCCAGCAACAGCAGCTCGTTAAAACAAAACATACCGCGGTGTTTTTGCTGCCCTATGTGTACTACATATTTTAAAAACGGAAAATTTTCGGAGTTGATGGATCCACGCACAGATTCCTTTAATTCCGGCACAAGTTCGTTCACCATAGCCACATAATCGGAATCCCGCCATCCGTTTGTAAGGCACAGGCAAACCATGTCTGATTGTTTTAACACATATTCCAGTTCGTGGGTTTTGTAACCAGTATTCACGGTAACAAGAATAGCTCCAATTCTGGCACATGCAAAAAGCACAGTATTCCAATCCGGCACATTTGTAGCCCAGATACCAACATGATCGCCTTTTTTTACACCAATAGACAATAGGCCTTTGGCAAATTCGTCTACCCTTTTATCAAATTGTGAATAAGTAAAACGAAGATTACGATCTGCATAAACAATAAAATCATTATCCGGCTGCACAGCAGTTTTCTCCCGCAAAACCTGACTAAGAGTTTTCTCTATATAATTCATTTTCATCCTCTAATCTCTAACTTCTAATTTCTAACTTCTAATCAAACCGGTGTATAAACAACAGCCAAAATCTTTACGGCTTTGTCATTTGCGGAGTACACACGATGCGGTACAATTGAATCATAATAAACAGAATCTCCGGTATTTAAAAAGTCTTTATTTGTGCCGTATTCCAGAGTTAGGCTTCCTTCCAGGACATAAATAAATTCTTCGCCTTCATGCGTGGTTTTATCCTGCTGCGCATCCGCCTCGATTCTTACAATAAACGGCTCCATGTGGCGGCCGGTTTTATCGGCAGCCAGAGCGTTAAAGCTCATTCCATGATGGCCGGTTGCCAATGCGCCTTCCGGCAGCCCTGTCTTAAAACGTGTAAAAACAGCAGTGTCCGCCGCTCTGCAAATTACAGGGCCTAACTGCCCCTGGTCGTCAAGAAGTGTGCCCAGGCGTACGCCCAGCCCCCGCGATATTTTAATGAGCGGAGCAAGGTCTGGAATATGCCCGTCATCTTCGATTTTTGCGATAAGGTCTGCAGAAACGCCGGAGCGCATCGACAGGTCTTCCCGGCTGATTGAGTAAGTTTTTCTGATTTCGGCGATTCGTTCGCCTAATGTAAAAGTTGCCATAAAAACAGTTTATTAATTTATGGGGTTGTTTTCAAGTCCCTACTCCCAAGATGCTTCTGAATCAATTCAAGTTTCAAGTTGCGCAGGTTTTCTGTAATCGATACCTTGTAGATATGAGGGTTAAGAAGCCTTTTGTAGGTTGAGTCAAAACTTTCAAGGCTGGCTTCCTTGCAGGTTTTAATTTCGGCTAACGAAGGAAGCGCTTCTGCTAAAACGCCGTTATCGATGCGTTTTTTTAACAGTGGTTCGGCGCTGCCGTCTATGGTGTGATAAAAGTGACGGTAATCTCCACAAGGATGCCAGAAGCAGCAGCGCATCCCCGTTGTTAGTTTGTCGGTATTTTCGATGCCGATAACATCCGCAACTGCAAAACCGCTTTTGTCTTTAATCCGCCAAACTTGTTTAATTGCAGGGTTTGTTGTTTTTTCGGGGTTATCTGAAACTTTCATTACAGGAATAATGTTTTTTTCATCTATCCTGGCAGACATTTTGTAAACGCCGCAGAAAGCTCCGCAAACAGCGTTTGACCTCTGCCCGCCTGTTATCATTTTAGTCCCTACACCCCAGCTATTTACAGGAGCATTTTCTTTTACGAGCGTTTCAATTATGTATTCATCAAGATCATTGGAAACAGTAATAAAAGCGCTAGTTAAACCTGCATCATCAAGAATACGCCTGACTTCTGTAGACAAATATTGAATGTCACCGGAATCAAGACGCACTCCAAAATTTTTCCCTTGAGCTGCAAGTTTTTTTCCAACCTTAATTGCATTTTGTATACCGCTTTTAAGTGTGTCGTAGGTATCGATCAAAAAAATTGCTCTATCAGGATAAAGCCCGGCGTAATTTTCAAAAGCTTCTTCTTCGCTGTCAAAGGACATTATCCATGAATGAGCCATTGTCCCCATTGCCGGAATACCGTATGTTTTCCCCGCAAGCGTATTGCTTGTTCCAGATGCTCCGCCGATAAATGCCGCTCTTGATGCAGAAAGCGCTCCATCGGGGCCTTGCGCCCTGCGAAGCCCAAACTCCATTACAGAGCCTTTTTTAGAAGCAAGCCAGATGCGGCAGGTTTTTGTAGCAATCAAAGTCTGAAAGTTAATGATATTTAAAATCATTCCTTCGATTATTTGACATTCGATTAGAGTTCCTTCTACCCTTATTACCGGCTCCTGCGGAAAGATAATAGTGCCTTCGTTCATCGCCCAAAGGTTTCCGTTAAAACGAAAAGTTTTAAGAAAATCCAAAAACCCGTCTTCGAATATTTTAAAACTTTTTAAGTAAGTTATGTCGTCATCCGAAAAAGATAAACCAGCAAGGCTTTCCAGCAGTGTGCCAAGCCCTGCAAAAATCGAATAACCGCCATTAAACGGCTGATGCCGGAAAAACATTTCGAATACTGCACAAACAGGGTTTGGACGCAGCCGGTCTCTTTTCCAGTAACCTTGAGCCATTGTAAGAGAATAAAAATCTGTAAAAAGGGCGGAAGTGCTTTTCATTTACTCAGTTTAATCTATCCATGAGTTCTTTGGAAGACAGAAACTCTATACCGGCATTTTTCATATCTGTTATGGCTTTTTCTACCGAGCCTTGAGGGTAACCTACTCCCCGTACTGCGTCGCTTGTTATTATTGTTTTAAAACCCAAATTGTTAGAGTCCATAGCGCTAAAAAACACGCAGTAATCGGTGGCAATTCCGCCCATGATAACTGTTTCTATTCCAAGGGACTTCATCCAGCCGTCAAGACCGGTTGCGGTTTTACGATCGTTTTCGTAAAACGCCGAATACGAATCGAGCTCCTGTCTAAAACCTTTGCGGATAATCATCGATATGGGATTAACGTCAAGATCGTCATGAAAAGCAGCTCCCTTTGTGCCTAACACACAGTGATCAGGCCAAAGAACCTGCCCCTTAACAAGTTGCGTGTCGATAACATCACCGGCGCTTTTACCGTTATGCGAAGATGCAAAGGAAATATGCCCCGTACAATGCCAATCTTGAGTAGCGGCAATGCGCCCTCCCTTTGCAGCAAAAGCACGGGAAAGGGTGTTAATTGGTTCTACAACTGCATTTCCGTCCGTTACCGCAAGAGCGCCGCCAGGGCAAAAATCATTTTGAACATCGATTATTAGTAGAAGAGTTTTTGTAGCATTTATTGTCATAATTTATGGTACAGGAAAATAATTTTAAATACAAGATAAATATCTGCCAATCCTATTTGCGGCTTCTTCCAGTCTTTCTGGAGTTTGAGTCAGCGCAAAACGCAGCCAGCCTTCGCCGCCTTCGCCAAAACTGGAACCTGGTACACAAATAACGCCTGTCTTTTCCAGCAAATCCATGCAAAATTGTTCGCCGCTTTTGTTTTTTACCGGCATGGGAAACCAGGTGAACATTGTTGCAGGTGTTTTTGGCACCTCCCAGCCGTTTTTGGAAAGCGCGGTGCAAAAAGCATCCCGGCGCTGTTTATAAGCTGCACGATTTTCCAAAACAATGTCCTGCGGCCCTGTCAATGCGGCAATCGCTGCAGCGTGATCCAAAGCAGACAGCCCGTAATCGATATTGGTACGCATCTTGCGGAATGCTTCTATAATTTGTTTATTTCCAAGCACAAAGGAAATTCTTAATCCCGTTAGATTATAACTTTTTGAAAGTGAATTAAACTCAATGCCGACATCTTTTGCTCCGGGAATTGTCAGGAAACTTCCGCCCGCAGGGCCATCGTGTACAAGTTCGGAATATGCATTATCATGAATAACGATTATGTCGTTTTTTTTTGCAAATGTTACAAGCCTTTCATAAAAATCCCTGTTTGCTGTAACACCAAGCGGATTTGACGGATAACAAACAACAATCACACGGGCACTTTTTGCTATCTCGGACGGAATTGAATCAAAGTCGATTAAAAAACCATTTTCGACTAACAGCGGAGTGCGATAAACTTTTGCGCCTGCCATCTGCGGACCGTAAAAAAAAATGGGATATCCGGGTGTACCTGCAATCACCAAATCGCCGGGGTCACATAGTGCGTGAAAGATATGCGCAAAACCTTCCTGCGATCCATAAATGGAGAGCATCTCTTGCGGGGTTAAATCGACATCGTAGCGTGTTTTATACCAGTCCTGGACTGCACAAATGAGCGCGGGCGGATCAATAAGCGTATACTTGTAATTTTGCGGATTTTCACAAGCCCGCGAAATAACCTGCATGACATGCTCCGCAGGCGGCCTATCCGGCGTTCCCACCGAGAGGTTTATAATGTCCATTCCAAGAGCGGCAAGCTCTACCCTTTTAACTTCGAGTACCTGAAGAATATTTGCCCCTGTGGAAGAAGCCAATTTGGATATGTACATTATCAGCCGTCTTCCGGAGTCGAACCGAAGACCTCATGATTACAAGTCAAGTGCTCTACCAACTGAGCTAAGACGGCGTATAATCAAACTTTAAAATATCGTTAAAAAAGTGTCAAGGGGTTAATTCAAGCCCAGGTTTTTCTTATCTCGTTAAAATCTCCAGAAGCCGCTGTTCATCGTCCATGGCGCAAAGAGAGCGCAAGCGGGAGAGACTTTGGAGAAAACTGTAGCTTACCCTTGTTGAGCTGTTGCGGCTGTTGATAAAAAGCGTGGTGGCTTCGGTTAAATCGGATACAGAACTTTGTAAAAGACGGTAGCGTTCCATAATAAACTCAAAGTTTTTTTCCGTGTATTCAAGAGAACGGCGGGCGGAAAGTACAGAACCTGCCTGCGAGATTGCGTTTAACAGAGCATTATGCAGCTCCATTTCCAGCGAGATTTCTGCACTGGCAAAATCAAGAACAGTTAAATCCCGTGAGATTCGGCTTTTTTCGATCCGGTCATTCAAAACCCAAAAATCTACAGGTATAGTTCCCCTGATTGTAACTCCGCTTCTGCCCGTTGCGTTATACGAAGGCAAAAAAGACATATCCGTAGAAAAAATTGTTGCGCTTATTGTTGGGGCATAATCCCTTCTTGTATTTGTAAGATTTAATTCCGCTCTTTGATTACTTAAAGAAGCTTTTGCCAGATTGGGGTTTAAGACAACGATAATTTCCCAGAATTCATCAAACAGCTTATGAACTTCTTCATCAGATATGACAGCCAGACGTGTTATTACATCTTCGTAAGCTTCAAAGTTAATCTGTTCCAGTTCAACAGCTCCTGTAATACCTGTCAGCGTCCTAAACCTGTTCATGTTCAGCGTAAGGTTACGCCGTGCCTGGTTGCGGGAATTTTCCCGCGACTCCTTGTCTGCAAGCGCCCTCAGGTAATCACCCTGGTTTATCATCCCGCTTGCCTGGCGTATTTCTGCTATTGACAGCCCCAAAACAGCAGCCTGAAGCGAAGACTCTTCGGCTTCCAGAGTAGCTGTGGCTTCAAGAACGGCATAATATGTATTATCAATCGCATCAAGCACACCAAAGTATTCTGCAAGCGCATCTTTTCTAACGCCCTCTGTCGAAATTTGGCTTATGGCTTTTTGTATAAAATTCCTGCCGCCCTGAAAAATAATTTGTGTAATGGAAAAAGAAGCGCCTGTACGTAATGTATCGGCAGGATTAACAAATTCCCAGTTGCGAACAAAATCCATAGAAGCGTTATACCCTGCCGAAACTTGAGGCAGCAAATTATACAGCTGATTTCGTTCATCAAGTAAGCTCGAACGTATAGCCATTTCGTATCGTGCAAGAGAGCGGGAATTCGCCAAAGCCAAAGTGCGCGCCTCCTCCAGATTAATGGTTTGTGAAGATAAACCAGATATTGATAACATAGCAAAGCATATAACTACAAGTATTTTTTTCATA
>JAITFY010000150.1 GCA_031281025.1 Treponema sp.
GATATGAGTTACCATCCGCCCAATGTCCGTTTTTATCAGGGAAGGCTTCAAGCGCAGGAATTTCGCGTAACAAATTACGTTGCAAGAACTTATGCACGGGTTCGCGATTTATATACGCCACTGCATTTTTTTGGCAAAGGAGAACAATCCCGCCTGTGGGGAATAATCCCCATGGACAGGCATTTGTTTACAACAGGACCAGAAGAATACCCGGTATTCCTTATGGGTGCGGATAATCTTGGCCGGTGCCTTTTTTCGCGCATCGTCTATGGTTCTCGTGTTTCGCTTACAATTGGTTTTGTTGCAACCTTTATTTCGCTCGCTCTTGCCGGGCTTGCAGGCGGGTTTTCCGGTTATTTTGGAGGTTTAACCGACTGGTCGATCATGAGATCTGCCGAATTTTTAATGCTGATCCCTACACTCTATCTGATATTGTTTTTACGCTCTCTCATGGCGGATAACCTGGATCCTGGTCAGTCTTACATGATGATAACAATTATACTTTCGCTTGTCGGCTGGCCGGGTTCGGCACGTACAATACGCGGTATGGTTCATTCAATCAAGCGCGAAGAGTTTGTTTTAAATGCCAAACTGGAAATGATTCCATCGGTTAGTATCATTTTTAGACACATCATACCCCAAATATCAAGCCTTCTTATCGTTAGCGTGGCTTTGAGCATTCCCGGCTTTATCATGACAGAGACAGTTCTCTCATACCTTGGGCTGGGTATCACAGACCCTGCAGTGAGCTGGGGTTCTCTTATAAGGCGCGATATTTCAACTATGGCAAATTTGCAGGCTTTCCCCTGGCTGTTAAACCCCGTGTGGTTCCTGTTGGGAGTAACTCTGGCTTTCAATTTTATCGGCGATGCATTACGCGACTTTTTTGATCCGTACCACGCCAGGACAGCAAAGAAGAAAAAATTGTTACGAACCAAATCGATACAACCGGTTTCTCAGCCCAAAACTGCTTCCGATTCCGTAATCCCTATCCCCGGTTCCCTCTTATCGGTTAATAGTCTATGCGTTAACTTTTCTATCCTACGCGGTAAGGAACAGGTAACAATTCAGGCTGTCCGCGGGTTATCCTTCTCTCTTAAAAAAGGCGAAACTCTTGGCATTGTAGGAGAAAGCGGCTCCGGAAAAAGCGTGAGTACTTTGGCAATCCCCGGGCTGCTGCCCAAAAATGCAAGCATCAGCGGCTCTGTTTATTACGAAGGAAAGGAATTGACCGGGCTAAAAACAAAAGCGCTGCGTGAATATCGCGGAAAAAAAATTGGCATGATTTTTCAGGAGCCGGGACGTTCTTTTGATCCGCTCCAGAACATGGGCAATGTGTTCCTGGAAACATTCCGGAATGGCGAAAAACTTGCCAAAAAAAAGCGTTTAATAACCAAAGAAGAAGCAAAAGAACGTGCAGCGGCACTGCTTGAGGAAACAGGTTTGGATAACGCAACCGAAAGACTTGTCAATTTCCCGCATCAGTTTTCTGGCGGACAGTTACAGCGCATAGGCATTGCCCTTGCTCTGGCGCAAGGCTGTGAACTTTTAATTGCAGACGAACCTACAACAGCGCTTGACCTTACAATTCAAAAACAAATAATCGAACTGTTAAAAACGCTTCGCCGCACAAGAAATATTTCGATAATTTTTATCAGCCATGACATAGACCTTGTTGCAGAAATCTCGGATCGCATTATGGTAATGTATGGCGGCCTTGAAATGGAATGCGGCAACGCAGCGGAAATTACCGCCGACCCGCGCCACCCATACACGACAGCGCTTCTTGCCGCATCCCCCCGCTTTGGGAGCCACTATTCCAAAGAGCGTTTATTAACCATTCCCGGCAAGGTTATCGACCCTGCAAACCCCACAAGCGGCTGCCCATTCGCACCCCGCTGCGCCAAGGCAACCGAAGAATGTACAAAAACCGTACCGCAGCTTCGAACCATCGATGGACGGGAGATCAGGTGCTGCAAACAGGGCATCACTCAATTTTAAAACGTGATACTTCCTGCATCAAACGATTAATGCTTTCCCGGTTGTTGGTACTTAATTCACTGATATGGTGTACTGCTGAGTTGATTTCGTTTGCTCCAATGGCCATTTCATTCATGCCGCCGCTAATCTCCTGAGTAGCTTTTTCCAAATTGTCGGCTTCATGCATTACTTCTTTGGCACCATCAAGCATTTCTTCGGAACCGCTTTTTACCATCAGAGTTGTTTCATTAACCAGGCTGATTGCATCAAGTATTTGTTTACTTCCCTGACCCTGTTCTTCCATAGCGTTACGGATATTTTCTTCCTGCTCTGCAACGACTCTAACGCTTGTGTCAATCGCTTCAAATTTTGTAAGTACATTTTCTGTAGAATGGGTGATCTTATCAATTGAATTTTTCATCTTTATGAGTATCATGCTGATAGTCTTGGATTGCTCGCTGGAACTCTCCGCCAGTTTGCGTATTTCATCGGCTACCACTGCAAAACCTTTCCCTGCCTCTCCTGCATGAGCTGCTTCAATTGCGGCATTCATCGAAAGAAGGTTTGTCTGGCTGGCAATGTTTTTCATAACGGCGTTAATTTCCAAAAGTCCTTCTGATTCCTGAGTGATTTCCTTAATGTCCAAAGCTACCTCATGCAAACCAGAACGGCCTATTTCCGATGCTCCTGTTAATTCATTTACGTTCTGGCTGTTTCTAACAAGGGTTTGCGTGACCGATTGAATATTGGCAAGCATTTCCTCGATAGCCGAAGAAGACCGGGAAACACTGTCGGTTTGCTTTTCAACATGACCGTTGAGTTTATTAATATTAACAGTTATCTGTTCCATTGTTGCATTGGTTTCGGTAACGCTGGCGCTTTGGTTGATCATCCTTTGTTTAATGCTCTGGATATTAGTGGTGATTTCGTTAATTGCTGCGGCAGTTTCTGTCATATTGTTTGCAAGGTCAGAGCCGATTTGCGATAGATTAGACGCTTCATTTCTTATGCTTATAACCATAGTTTTGATTTTTCCTATGGTCTGATTGAAGTAGCGGGACATCAATGATATTTCGTCATTTCCCTTTTCTACAATTACACGGGTTAAGTCGCCTTCTCCTTGTGCAATATCTTTAAGGGTATCAGCCACCAAAACAATTGGTTTTGTCATAAAATGCAGGACAAGGAAAATAATTACCGCCATAACCAATATTGCTATTGCCGCTACAATAATGGTATAAGTGGTCATGAGCCGTACCCCAGTCATAATGTAAGCATCTTCCTGAGCAATCATTACCGTCCAGGTAGTGTTTGAATTGCCAATATTAAAAGATATTAAGCTAATTTCCAAATTAGTTCTTAAAGAAGGTGAATAGCTGGCCAGCATAATATGCTCACCGTTTTTTACTGCCTGAAAAACTGTCTGCATTTGGTCACCATATAAGTTATCCACATCCAGCAAGTTTTTGCCAACGCGTTCAGGTCTATAACTTGCTAAAATAAAACCGGTGTTAGTGTACAGCGCCATCGCGGAAATCCCATCATAATTTTCGATTACTTCTTCAAGTACAAATTGCTTTGGAGCATTATTCAAAAGGCATGCAACACCGCCTACGATCTCGCCAGTGCGGGGGTTAATAATGGGAACCATCAATCTAACCAAAAAAATATCTTTGCCTAAAATACTTCTGAGTTCGGGATCTTCCACACGATCTCTTTGTGCATTTGGGCCGGTTAAATAAGCCATGGTAGGTCCAATGTCAGAGCCGGCAGAACGGTGTTCAACTTGACCAGTCTCCCTTGTCCAAACTGAAGCAAACTGTCCCACAGGACCGGCGCCTACCTGGCCAATAAATTGAGCGTCCATCCCATCTATGGTATTTGGTTTCCAAATTGTGTAAATAGTAAACATATACGGGTCTGAATTCAGGGCACTTTCCAACATTCGGTTATAGTTATACCGTCTTAACTCCGGCGTCATATCCTCATAACCCGACATTGTGTTTGCCATTGTACGCAGCATCCTGATATATCCGTCTTCCCAGCTTTTCCAGTACTCAACTTGCTTCTCATTAAGGTATGTCATGCTTTTTAAGCTCAAATCCATGCTTATGTCAGAAGCCTGACGCAGAAGTATGAAAGAAAGCCCGACAACTGCTATCACCATAATGGCGATCACTATAACACTTAGCTTAAATTTAATTTTCATCTACCTTTTCACCTTTAATTTGATTTACCTCCATAACTAAAAGATAAGAAAATATTAGGGTGTCGGCCATCTTATATATATGGATGCGGAGTTACTGCTCCACTTCACTTGACAGAATCATAAACTTTTTACCATAATAGGTAATGAAGAAGACCCTCGTGAAAAACAACGTTTTTTTTGTTATCCTTATATTTATTTTGATGATAACACTTTTGCCAGCATGCAAACGAACAACGCCGGATAATACGTCAACAGACTCTTTGTCTTTATCGACAGAAATTGAGTTTGTTGAGACTGACACACAACCTGTGATGGATAATAACCGTATCGTGTGGATTGTTGATCCCGCACTTGAGTATGACAATGTATATTATTGTTCCATGTGCGGATACACTGCCAATTTTTTTACCTACATACTTGATAGAGCTACCGGGCAGATCGACAGTTATCATGATGGACATGGGGGCCCTAATGATCTTGAATGGCTTTATGATTCCGAGAATGGAATATTTGGTGTACACCATTTTGGATGGGAAAATGAGATTATACTTCATAATGTAAATGAATTTTCAAGGCATTTTTCATCTTACACCAATACTTTGAATTTTGTTAGACAGGTAGATTCTTCGAGTATCACCATAGAAGAAAGTGAATGGGGGGAGATGGTTTACAATTTAGGCGAGAAATATGCAAACAGCAAGTACGCAATTTCTTTTGGCAGTACATTTTTAACTGATTTTATTTACGATCAACCAGATAATTTGTCTGATTTTCTGGTATATAAAAATGCGATTCCTGTATCGATAGATGGCAAATGGGGATTTATTAACATAGAGGGAAAAACAGTCGTTCCGCTTATTTTTGATCATGTTGCATCTTATGACGGCGACACTGCTTTCGTTAAAATCAATGGTAAATATGGCATTATTGATGTACGCAGCCCGGATGACCATTGATGTATAAACTTACCATATTATTATAGAGAGGTGTATTTTATGAAAAACAAAATAACAATTATCTTGATTGCCGTCATTATTGCAGCAATCGGGTTTTCTATGACAGCCTGTGCATACATGATAGAACTTATTACAAGCCCAGTGGTTCGACCCCCAACAGATCAAACGCAAATAGAGCAAGCGCAATCAGAGCAGACGCAAACAGAGCAAAGAGTTGACAACGTAGTTTCAAGCGATAGCAGCAATACAGTTGTTTATATCGCAGGAAGATATTTGGACAGATCTGGCCTAGTAAGATGGAGAGCATGTTACTGGAAAGACGGCGAATTTTTTCCCCTTGGTTTTCCGGAAGGAGGACTAGAAAGTGTTGCAAATTCAATTTTTGTGTACGAAGGCTCTGTTTACGTTGCAGGTTATTGCGATATTATGATAAATTCTGATATTATCAGACATGCAGTTTACTGGAAAAACGGTGAAATAGTTCTCCTTCCAAGTCAAGGTTTTATAGCTGAGGCACATTCAATCGTTGTATCAGAAGGCTCTGTATATGTTGCTGGTACATACAGAGGTACTCCCATAGCATGTTACTGGAAAGATGGAGTAAGAACTGACATTTCGGGTTTTAGATGTGCAAAAGCAATTGCTGTATCTGGAAGCAATATACATATTGCCGGTGATATGACGGATTGGTTAGATTACACTAGTATAGGTTATCCTTCTAAAACATATTATTGGAGAAACGGAACTACAGCAACACAGCTACCGTGGGGAATGGATGTTAGTTCAATCGCTCTATCTGGAAACGATGTATACATTGCAGGTTCTTCTGGCATGGATTGGCAAGCAGTTTACTGGAAAAATGGAACACAAGTAGAATTAAATGGACGTACAGCAACTTCAATCGCAGTATCAGGAAACAATATCTATGTTGCAGGTTATTTCAGGGATAGTAATCATAGAAGTCATGCATGTTATTGGAAAGACGGAGAAAGAATTCTTCTTCCAGTAAATGCAGGAGAATCGGCTTCTTTTGCAGAAGCAATCGTTGTAGCCGGAGGTTCTGTATACGTTATGGGTTCTTATGACATTGGAGTATCAATTAACTCGACTAATACAGCATGTTACTGGAAAGATGGGGTAATACAAACCATGCAGCAACCAGAAAGCAGACGAGTAATGATGACAAGTTTGTTTGTCGTGGAGAAGTAAGAGACCTCGCTTGGCTCCGTGCCAGAAAAACTCTGGCTTATCATGGTATCTGGCACCCCAAGTAACCCTGTTTTTCATTCATTTCGTTACAAAAAAATTATTAAAAAATCTTGCAAAACCCCTTGATCTTTTTTTTCTTATTTGCTAGATTTTAAACCTGGCTGCGAATTTTTCTTGAGGGGCCAGGAGACTGCATAGGACTGTGTCCATAAATTTAAGGAGTTTTTGTCGAATGCCTACTATTAACCAATTGGTTCGTTTTGGACGGGAGAAGGTCACTTCCAAGACGAAATCGCCGGCTCTGCATTCCTGCCCGCAAAGGCGTGGTGTTTGTACCCGTGTTATGACTGTAACGCCCAAAAAGCCCAATTCGGCTCTTCGTAAGGTTGCCCGTGTGCGCCTTTCCCATGGAACCGAAGTTACTGCATATATCCCCGGAATCGGGCATAATTTGCAGGAACACTCCGTGGTTTTGGTCAGGGGCGGACGTGTAAAAGACCTTCCAGGCGTTCGATACCATATAATCCGCGGCGCAAAAGATACTTTGGGTGTTACCGACCGTAAACGCGGCAGGTCTAAATATGGCGCTAAAAGGCCAAAGGCTTAAGGTATTATATGGGAAGAAAGAAAAAAACGATCGACAGAGGCATACTTCCAGATCCAAAATACAACAGCGTTGTTATTTCCAAGTTTGTAAACCGGATGATGTGGGAAGGAAAGCGCTCTCTTGGCCTTCGCATTGTTCATGATGCGCTTGACACACTTCAGGCAAAAACCGAGAAAGAACCCCTTGAAGTTTTTTTAAAAGCATTAGATAATGTAAAGCCGATAATCGAAGTTAAGTCCCGGCGTGTAGGCGGCGCGACTTATCAGGTTCCTGTCGAGATTCGGGAAACCAGGCGTGAAGCGCTTGGCATGCGGTGGATAATTACTGCTGCCCGCAATCGTTCAGGAAAAGGCATGGGAGACCGGCTTGCAGCGGAACTCCTGGATGCGTATAATAATACAGGTACTGCTTTCAAGAAGAAAGAAGATACCCATAAAATGGCAGAGGCCAATAAAGCCTTCGCCCATTACCGTTGGTAATAGTTGATTATATTGATAGGTTTCCAAACCGATCATTGGTTGTGAGCGCTTAAGTTGCATACAGCCTAAAATGAGAAAGGTGGAACGATTGTGGATAAAGATTACGTTTTGTTTCAACGTAAAAGTCTTATTTTCCGCTTCTGGTCGTTTCTCCCCTCATTTATTTTTACGGAAAAATGGGTGTCGCACCCCACATAAGTGCGTGGACTAAGATGTACGGTATAGTACTAAAAAATAAATTTAGTGTTCATAAGGAGGACACAAAAAATGGCAAAGGATAAATTTAATCGAACAAAACCACACATGAATGTTGGAACGATTGGTCACGTAGATCACGGCAAGACCACTCTTTCTGCGGCTATTACCCAGCACTGTGCAAAAAAGTTTGGTGACAAGGTAATGAGTTATGATCAGATTGACAATGCTCCAGAGGAAAAAGCGCGCGGTATTACAATTAACACCCGCCACCTTGAGTATCAGTCAGACACGCGCCATTATGCGCACATCGACTGTCCGGGTCACGCTGACTACATAAAAAACATGATTACCGGCGCAGCCCAGATGGACGGAGCAATTCTCGTTGTTTCGGCTCCCGATTCGGTCATGCCCCAGACCCGCGAGCATATCATTCTTGCGCGTCAGGTAGGCGTCCCCAACATAATCGTGTTCCTTAACAAAATCGATCTTCTTGACGATCCCGATCTTGTTGAGCTTGTCGAAGAAGAAGTTAAAGACGTTCTTACAGCTAACGGTTTCCCCGGCGACAAGATCCCCATTATCAAAGGTTCTGCTTTTAATGCACTGTCAGAGCCCGATAATGCAGAAGCAACTGCTTGTATCAATGAATTGCTTGCCGCAATGGACTCTTACTTCCCCGATCCGGTTCGTGAATCTGATAAACCTTTTATCATGCCGATCGAAGACGTGTTTACAATTCAGGGACGCGGAACAGTTGTAACCGGCAAAGTAGAACG
>JAITFY010000153.1 GCA_031281025.1 Treponema sp.
ATTACAGATATGTGATGGCTGAATGTGACAGAACTGGTCAGATAGATTACGCCAGAAGCGAAGGACGCACTGAGGAAAAACATGAAATCGCCAGAAACTTGCTAATTGAAGGCTCAACACACGAGTTTATTCAAAAAGTCACCGGCCTTTCTTTGGAGGAAGTTAAAAAACTGTAGCCGGTGACACGTTCTTGACCCCACATAACGTTGAAACAAACAATTTATCGGCATTGTCCACTTTTTTTGATCCTTTGCAAGGTCATAAAAATTAATTTCATAGCAGATTTATTATTCATCCAAGTTTGAAAAACTGTGCTGCTTATTGCATTGTTTTATAGTCGTCCGCTTCTACGGAAAATGTCTGTTGGATTGGATTTTTGGATGCTTGCGGCAAAAAGCCAGACAGTGTTTGGATTTTTTGACCATCGGGAAATCACTGCGTTTTACACAAAATTATTTATAGGCTCTTTTATTTTTTAGGGAATAATTAAAGAAAATATCAACCTTCTTATTTTCAAGAATAAGTAAGGTTGATATCAGTGATTTTTTTTACCAAACTAATTTTATTAGTTAGATTAATTTTAGAGTTACTCAAAAATCCCAATCTAATTCAAAAGAAGTTGGGGGCCTATATGGTTTTCTAATACCATACTCTTCTATAAAGGCATAAATACCCACTCCAATTAAAACCGCAAAAATAAAAACTAAAGCCCAAAATACAGGATTAGAAAAGAAAGCTTTACGTTTCATATTTTTTAGATGTTTTTCAAAATAATCTGCATTTTCAGTATCTCCAGTACTTCTTAATGCCCTAATTCCCAGTTCCATTTTTGAAAACACTGCTTTACGCACCGCCTTAACACTTTCTTTACCTCCAGTACACCCGGAGGCAATCGTTTCCAGATTACTTAATGCAGAAACAATAGATTTAGAATCGCCGTCAAAGTTAATTGCCTGAACAGATGCAAGTCCTTCATTTTTTATCTTTTCGTCAATAGCAGCAACCTCTCGGGCTCTAGCCGCCGCTGCTTCTGCTGCGGCACTGTCTCCACCGCTACCTCCGCCGCCACCACCACCAGCGGATTTAGCAGCTTCTTTACAAGATCTACTGCAATAGTGCTTCATTGTGGCGGCACCGAACCTTTTTACAATGTCTAAGCCCATTACGCCAGTTAATCCCCCATCGGTATTTTTCATATACCGCCCACACCAATCGCATTTAATATCCCCTGAAAATGCTGTTCCTAAACCCATAAATTATCCTCCATACGTAAACTCGCCAGTATTTAATATGCGTCTATATAGACATATATTAGATACAATACACCCATATAGACATATTAGTCAAGTATTTTTATGTCTATTTGGGCGTATTTTGGTATAAATTCCTGCATAATAATTAGAGTTATGAAAGATAATGCCTCAGTTTTCTGGGAAATCGTCAGAAAAGAGATAAAATCTCAAAATACAACCCAAGAATGGGTGGCTCAAAAATCCGGTATAAGTTTTAACACATTTCAAGGCTGGATGTCTAAAGGGCTATTTCCTCGAGTTAACGAAGCTGTTCGTATTGCTAATTCATTAAATACATCAGTTGAGTACCTCATTAATGGGTCAGTTCAAACTGATAAAAAACCGTTACAAATTATCTGTCAAAGTTTGCCTGTTTTACAAGAACAGCTAGATATAATTAAAAAGGCTATTAAGGAATTGTAACTTTCTTTTCATCTAATTTAAACAATTTAACCAAAATACTCAAATAATACACAGTTTGCGTAGGTAGCGTATACATACTGACCTAATTATTTGATTATTTTCTTTTCCCTTAAAAGCATTTCAATTTGATTAATTGCTTCCTTATCCGAGCCAAAAGTAATTTTTGCTTTTGTATATGCTTGTCCGCATTTAATGCGCCATGCATCATCAAGTTTAAATTGTTCTGCTTTTTCTGCGGCATCATAACCTGTAGGTATAAACGGTTTTTTTAAACCTCTATATCGGCCTGATGCAATAAGAACAAATTCCATTATATCTTCTTTTGAATTGGGAATGGGAAAACCTTCGATCATGCCAATCTGCCTTTTGGCTCCAGCGCTTGCACCCATGAACGCACCGCCTAAAGAACCAGCAAACAATGAGCCTATTGCGGACTTAACAGATGTATTTGCTTCTTTTTCGGATTGCTTTTGATAAATATCCTCTTGAATTGCATCCAGTTTTTCAAAAAATGCCTGGACTGTGCTGCTAACTTTAACATTACTAAATTCAAGTCCGCATAATGAACAAATAGCC
Source organism: Treponema sp. (assembly GCA_031281025.1). Classification (GTDB taxonomy): domain Bacteria; phylum Spirochaetota; class Spirochaetia; order Treponematales; family Breznakiellaceae; genus WQXQ01. The sequence continues at coordinate 2,292 of JAITFY010000153.1, forward strand.
GTCATTGCCTGTACTTCTGCTCCACAGGCCGGGCATTTACGAATATTCCCCACTTTTTCTGTTGCAGGCCTGGGCGCTTCTTGAGCTGCTCCGCCTGTTTGAGTTCCACAAGAAGCGCAGAATTTCGCGCTGCCGGTTAATTTTTCTCCACAATTCGTACAAAAATTCATATAAAACTCTCCATGATTTTTAATCCGCTTAAGCAAACGATGATTCCAAAAATATTAACTCTTCGTGTAGCAGAATAATATACTATATGTATCATGTCAACACACCTAATTACCATCCACTTCACTCTCACTCTCTTGAATTTCCCCCCAAAATCCGCAATACTTGTACTACATGGATAAGTTCATTTTCGTCTCAGGCGGGGTTTGCTCAAGTTTAGGTAAAGGCGTTGCAGCTTCTTCGATAGGGGCATTGCTGGAAAGCATGGGGTTGAATGTCCGTATGGTAAAATGCGACCCGTACATCAATGTAGACGCTGGGACAATGAACCCCTATCAACATGGGGAAGTTTATGTCACCGATGATGGAGCAGAAACCGACCTTGACCTTGGCAATTATGCACGATTTACCAAAGGACGCCTGAGCCAGGCTAATTCAATCACCACAGGCAAGGTTTACGAAGCAGTAATCTCCAAGGAGCGGGAAGGGAAATACCAGGGAAATTGCGTACAGGTAATTCCGCATATTACCGACGAAATAAAGAGCCGCATCCTTGCCGTAGCAGAAGAAGATAGCGATACCGATGTTACAATCATAGAAATAGGCGGAACAGTCGGCGACATCGAATCCATCCCATTTTTTGAGGCCGCCCGTCAGTTGATCCGTGAACAGGGCAGGAAAAATGCCATATCAGTACATTTAACACTGATCCCCGAAGTTGTCAGCGGCGAATTAAAAACCAAACCAACCCAGCATTCGGTAAAATCGATGCTGGAGACAGGAATTCAACCGGACATATTGATCTGCCGTTCTCCAAAAATGCTTGATGAGGCTACTTGCCGCAAAATTGCGCTTTTTACCAATGTCGATCAGGATGCGGTTTTTTCTTCACCTCATGTTGATACAACAATTTACCAAATACCAATCGTTTTTTTTGATCAAAAACTTGACGAAGTTATTCTTAGAAAATTAAATATAGAAAACCGCCGTGCCGATATGAGCATCTGGCATACAATTATGAACCGGTATTTTGCAAGACAGGGAAAAATCCGTATCGGTATTGTTGGAAAATATTTAGACAGCAACGATACATACACGTCGCTTTTTGAAGCGTTATTTCATGCCAGCCTTGAATGTTGTGTAAATGTGGAGCTGGAAAAAATCGATCCTTCCTCTCTGGAAAAAACAGATGATGCAGATACAGTTCTTGGAAAAAACGCCGCTAACGTTGACGGCATCCTTGTTCCCGGCGGAACCGGCGAGTGCGGAATAAACGGCATGGTAAAAGCCGCCGCCTGGGCAAGAGAAAACAAAAAACCGTACTTTGGAATCAGTCTTGGAATGTATGTAATGATAATCGATTGGGTGCGTAATGTTATCAAAAAGAAAGAACTGGAAGAACAGATCAAGGCGGAAAATAACGGCAGAACCATGCGATTAGGCGTTGGCAAAACAATCATCAAAGAGGGCACTCATATAATGGCGGCATACGGCAGCGAATATGTAACCGAACGGCACCGCCATTGTTTTGTATTTACGGATAGGTATCAGGACAATATGACAAACTCGGGATTAAAGTTAGCGGCTTATAATTCAGATAACTCGATGCAAGCTTCGTCCATCGTAGAATGTATCGAATGGCCGCATTCCAGTGAAGCAAGTTCCACAGGCCATCCATGGGGTGTAGGGGTTCAATTCAATCCAGAGTTTAAGTCAAAACCAATTGCGGCATCACCTCTTTTTAGAGAATTCATAACAAGGTGCAACCGGTGAAAAATGCGGTATTTTTTTTGATCAGTTTCTTAATTCTCTTTATTTGTGCCTGCACTTTTGAATATGATGAAGACGGAAATTCAAATAGAGAGACGCCGGATTTAATAATGATAAATGTTGAATATGTGCGGGTAAGGGCATCAGATCCAATAGCGCGGGTTCAGGCGGAGCGTGCTGAACGTTATGAAAGCAGGGGAATAATGATTCTGCAAAATGCCGAATTTGAACAATTTGGCGAAAGAGGCAACGAAGTAAATTCTTCGGGTTGGGCAGGCAGTGCGTCGGTAGATATTAATTCGGGGGATGTTTTAATGAGCCATGGCGTCAGGCTTGAAATTGAATCCGAAGATATTATTTTAGAAACTAATCAGCTGGACTGGAAAGATGACCCCAGAATTCTTTCTTCTGGAGAACAGGATGAAGTCAAAATTATTCAGGAAAACGGCACAAATCTTATAGGCATTGGGCTTGTTGCAGATGCACGTATGCGTTCATGGGTTTTTAACGGAGCTGTTACAGGTTTATTTATTTCCGATGACGAAGAAGATGAAGACAGAGTCCGCGAACCACGTGTAAGAGAAATCCCGGAGCAGAGAATCGATACGTATGATGAAGATTGGGATGATGAGGATTACGATGACGAAATCAAATAAAGTTATTATCAAGATATCGTTAACTGTTTTTCTCTTCATGTTTTTTGGTTTTTCCGTAGCTGCATCGGATGTTTTTACTTTTAAGGCCGACAGGATGACCGGTTCAAAAGCATTGGGGCGGGAAGTAACCATATTAATCGGGAATGCCGAAGTTCGATCAGACAATTTAATTTTACGCGCCGACAGAATCGAAATTCACGGCGATGATAATCAATTTATAGATTGTATCGGCAATGTATGGGGACAAGAAGAAGAAAAAAACATATTGTTTTTTACAGACAGGCTTCGTTATGATCGAAAGCTTAAAGTCGCACGGCTGGAAGGAAACTCAACTTTGGAAGACAGAGAAAACGAAGTAGTATCAAGAGGCCGTTTTATCGAATATGATGATCAAAATGAAATTGCGATTTTTCAAATTTCTGTGCGGCTGTTCAAAGATGATATGGTTTGCCGTTCGGAACATGCAGTATACCGCCGCAGGGAAAAACTGCTGGATTTATCGGGTTTTCCGGTTGTATTTAAAAATAACGATGAGTTTCGCGCAGACAGAATTCGTGTCGATTTAGACACCGATGATGTCATAATGGAAGGTTCAGTTTCGGGGACAATTGTAAATTAAAGTATGTTAGTAAATACATTGGCAAATTCAAAAATCCCCGCAGAAGTTTTATCGGCAATCATGACAGCATCATTAAAAAAATATGCCGAAGACAATGAAAAAAATCCGTATTCAATAATTGAAGTAAAAGAAAACTTGCAGCCGGCAGCAGCATCCAAAATTGAATATCACACATTGGGTATTTCCGGTTTACGCAAAAAATTTGGAAAAAAAGAAGTTGTTAGAGGCGTAAATTTTTCGATGAAAAACGGCGAAGTTGCAGGGCTTTTAGGCCCTAACGGCGCCGGCAAGACAACAATTTTTTACATGATTGTCGGTTTTTATCAGCCCACTCAGGGAATAGTTACTATGGATGATGTTGATATAACTTCGATGCCGATGTACCGCCGCGCAAGAATGGGCATTGCCTATCTTCCGCAGGAAGCGTCAATCTTCCGCAAACTTACAGTTGAAAAAAACATCTGGGCTATTCTGGAAAGCCGCAGAGACATCGATAAAGCGAAAAAAAAGGAAAGGCTGGAAGAACTGCTGAACGAGTTTAATATCGCCCGGATCAGAAAACAATACGGATACACACTTTCCGGCGGCGAAAGACGCCGCACAGAAATTGCACGGGCCCTTGCTACCGAACCAAAATTCCTGCTGTTGGACGAGCCTTTTGCCGGCATAGACCCAATCGCTGTTTTTGAAATCAAACAGATAATCCGCCAGCTGGCAAACAAGGGCATCGGCGTCCTTATCACCGATCACAATGTACGCGACACTCTGGAAATCACTCACGAAGCTTTTATAATTGCAGACGGAATTATTTTCGCACGAGGCGACAAAGACACGATCCTTAACAACGAAATGGTACGGAAAGTTTATCTTGGAAGCGAATTCCGTATGTGATACGCTTTACTGAATTTATTGTAATGGTACTTAAGAACTTTGTTTTTTTTGTTTGGGGTGTTCAGGTTGGCAGCCTGTTGTTTTGGCAAAAACCAGCGCCTGAAGAATTCCCAGAATATAGTTTTGCTGTTCTTCATTGAGCATTGAGAAATCTCTGCATACTTTTTCAAGTTTTTCATCTTTATCCATTTAATCACCGCCCCTTTTTGTGTTCTGCGACATAAAATGATACAAAACACTCTATTTGTGAGAATATTATACTATCTAGTGAGAATTGTAAAGTATTTTTTGTATATTTTCAGTATTTACCGATTTTCTTCTGGTTTTCTTTGCTATTTGTTTTTTAAAATGTATACTACCTTATGCGTAAATTCGAAGTAGTATCCCCTTTTAAACCTGCAGGTGATCAGGGTGAAGCAATAACCGCTCTAACAAAAGGCATCAAATCAGGAGACAAGTACCAAACATTACAGGGCGTTACAGGTTCGGGGAAAACTTTCACAATGGCAAAAATCATCGAAGAAGTGCAGATGCCTACACTTGTTGTCAGCCACAACAAGACGCTTGCTGCACAGCTTTTCCGCGAGTTTAAGGGTTTTTTCCCCAACAATGCGGTGGAGTATTTTGTCTCATACTACGATTACTACCAGCCAGAAGCATATGTCGCAAGCCGCGATCTCTACATCGAAAAAGACGCTTCCATAAACGACGAGATTGAACGTATGCGGCTCTCTGCAGCAAGAAGCATGATGGAACGTGAAGATGTGATTATCGTTGCAACCGTGTCATGTATTTACGGCATGGTAACACCTGATGTGTACAAAAAAATGACGGCTACTTTTTCCAAAGGCGAAACTGTCGATGTCGATTCTTTGATTCGCCGTTTTGTGGAACTTCAATACGAACGCAATGATGCTGTCCTTGAACGTGGACGTTTTCGCAGACGTGGCGATACGCTGGAAATATATCCCGCCTACATGGAAGAAGCTTATCGGGTTGATCTTGATTGGGATCGCGTTGAGCGTATTCGCCGTTTCAATCCTGTGTCGGGCGAAATACTCGAAGAAATTGATCGTGCATTAATTT
>JAITFY010000173.1 GCA_031281025.1 Treponema sp.
CCGGCGGTGACATACGGTGTTGACAGCTACAACGCCACAAGGTCAAAAAAACAATTTAAATTGTATTCACAGTGCATAAGTAAACTTCACATCCGTCAAGGAACCGCCGGGGCAGTGCCGGCCGCCGCCTGAGAGGACTGCTTGGAGAGGTTTTCCCCATCACCGGCGGGACCCCATGGGGGTGAATGAATAGGAAATAGGGGAGTAAAGTGGCTGCAACTATACAGCGTCTTTCGTAAAGCTGGGATACGCTAAATGGTCTTGACCATATTATTACTAAATGGGAAAATAAATTTGATGAAAATATACCTTGATAACTGTTGTTATAATAGACCGTATGACGATCAACAGCAAATGCGAATATTTCTTGAGACACAAGCCAAGCTACATATTCAAAATCTTGTTATACAGAAAAAGTTAGAGCTGGTATGTTCTTTTATTTTGCGGTATGAAAACGATGAAAATCCGAATTTTTCCAATAGGGATTCTATTGCTCAATTCCTTGTAAATGTGTCTACGTATGTTGGTATTGAATATATGGGAAATATTCGCATTACAGCAAATGAGCTAATGCAACAAGGCATTAAAATGAAAGACGCAACACATCTTGCATGTGCAATCTTGGCAGAGTGTGATTATTTTATAACCACTGATGACAAGTTGATAAAAAAATATTTTGGTGATAAAATTAAAGTAAGAACACCGTTAACATTTTTAAATGATTTGGAGAATAAAGTAAATGCGTAGCACAGCTGTTATCAGGAAAGAAGGCATGGAATGTCTGGTTAAATCCCTTGGGATTTTGGAAGCAGAAATGTTTATTTCTTCGCTTTTAAGAGAGCGTTCTGATTATACCGAATGGCAGCGAGAATATTTTGCTAATTGGACACTTGATGATTTTTTACTGAAAGCGCAAAATTACGATCAAAAAAGCCCATTTATAGCACAATAATACACTCCATCGTGCAATACTTGAATGACAACAATGCGTTGCGTTCCCAGCTTACCTGTGATTAACGTAATTGACACCCTCCCTTTTTTTCTCTATCCTCATATATATGAAAAAGACAATCGTTATTTTATTGTTAATTACCGTATTCTTCACGTTTGGCTGTTCAAGAAAAAATGAAAGAGCAAGCGAAATTATTTCGGTGCTTGTTTTTGTAACAGGCGAAATTGCAGGAAGCCCTACTTACGAAATGATGGTAGAAGGTGCTAACGAATTTACAAGATTAAATCCAAATGCGCCGCTGGATATAAAAATATATGAAGCAGGAAGAAATCAGGCAATGTGGGAACAGCAGCTCTCTGAGCTAATTTCCATCGGAGAATTTGATGTTGTTATTGGATCAAATCCTTCATTGCCGGAAATGTGCATAAGGGTAGCGGATAATTTTGGTTCGATGTTTCCAGATATTAAATTTATCATTTTGGATGCACATCACGAAGGGCATCCGCAGATTAGAACGTATTTGTATAACCAATACGAACAAGCTCTTGTTTTAGGCTACCTGGCCGGGCTTATAACAACAAGTAATATGCCTCATACGAATAACTTTAAACGTATTGGCTTTATTGCCGCGCAGGAATACCCGCTTTTGGTACAGCAAAAAGTTCCCGGTTTTATCGAAGGAGCAAAAATGGTTGACCCGGAAATTGAACTTGATTTTAGGGTAATTGGCAACTGGTTTGATGTTACAAAGGCTGCGGAACTGGCGTCGGCCATGATAAATGCGGGTGTCGATGTTTTTACCGTAAATGCAGGAGGAGCGTCGCAGGGGTTAATCAGAACGGCAATAGACAGAGGTGTTTACATGGTTTGGTTTAACTCTGAGGCATACCACCTTGCGCCTGGTTTTATCGTTGGTTGCGGGTTAGTTGAACAGGAAAGGCTTACAATCGAAGTTTTAAACGATGTTGTTGCAGGAAAAGTGGAATACGGTAAAGCGGATGTACTTGGAATAAAAGAAGGATATATCAGATTTTTATCGGATCATGCAGGATACCTGGATTTTATTCCCACGAATATACAAGAAAAATTTGAAGAATTCCTGGATAATTTATTATTGAAATGAATGTAGTAGAACTACGGAATATCACTAAAATTTATCCGGGCAGTATTAAAAAAGCCAATAACAATATTACTCTCCATTTAAAAGATGGGGAAATTCTCTGCATTGCCGGTGAAAATGGCGCTGGTAAAACAACTCTAATGAAAATTCTATGCGGCCTTGAAAAACCGGATGTTGGCGAAATTATAGTTAATGGTAAAATAGGAATGGTTCATCAGCATTTTATGTTATTTCCGGAATATACGGTGGCGGAAAATATCGTAATTGGAAATGAACCTGTTAAATTCGGTATTTTTACGGATCAAAAAAAAACTATAGAACTGGCAAAAAAAATAATTCTGGAAAACAATTTTGCAATTACAAGTACAGCCAAAGTATCTGAGTTGACTCAGGGAGAAAAGCAACAGGTAGAAATTTGCCGTATTCTTAACAGTAATGCAAAGATAATTATACTGGATGAGCCTACTTCGATATTAACTGATATAGAAACTCAATCGTTATTCAAAACGCTTAAAACGCTTGTTAATAACGGAAAGTCAATTATACTTATAACGCATAAATTAAACGAAGTTAAAGAAATCAGTGATCGCGTTGCAGTTTTAAGACAGGGTGAACTGATTGGAGTTTGTGATACAACACAAATTAACGAAAGTGAAATTGCCAAAATGATGATAGGTGAAACTGTTGTTGATTATTCCCAATCGTTCGTATCACCCAGCGAAAAAAAACCAGAAAGCAAACCGGTAATATCATTTGAAAATGTAACTGTACTAAGACAAGGCCAAAAACGTCCGTTACTCGACAATGTGTCGTTTTCTGTTTATCCTGGAGAAATCTTAGGTTTTGCCGGTGTTGGAGGAAACGGTCTTGGAGTAATCGAAGCAGTACTTGGTGGTTTTCTCCATCCTGCATCAGGCAAAATCCTGCATAAAGGCAGGGATATTTCACATTTAAGTATAAAACACTTAAGAAAACAAGGGCTTGCTTACGTTCCTGCTGACAGAATAAATGTTGGAAGTGCGCAAAATGCCACGATAGAAGAAAATGTGATTGTTAATCGGAGATATGAAAAATTTGCCGTTAATCTTCTGGAAAAGTACAACATAGAATCACCTGATATTAACGAAAAAGCCTCAACTCTTTCCGGCGGTAATTTGCAAAAATTAATTCTTGCAAGAGAAATTAACTGCTTAACAGATTATATAGTTTTCTCAGAACCTACTTGCGGGCTGGATATAAAATCAAGTCAATTTGTAATGAAGGAAATTGAAACTTTAAGAAAAAACGGAGCGGCTGTTATTTTGATTTCTACAAATCTTGATGAAATAGTTGCTCTAACAAACAGAATCGTTGTAATGTATAGGGGGAAAATTGCAGATATTATCCAAAATGACGGGAATATGGCAGTAAAAGAGTTAGTTGGTAATTGTATGCAAGGGCTGGAACAGAGAGCAGAGGGCAAAGAGTAAAGAGTAAAGAGTAAAAAACAGAGAGCAGGAATGGAGAAGGGGAGAGTAAACAGATTTATTATACCTCATGTTGTTTTTGTGCCGGTTGTTGGGGTATTGTTTCTTGTTTTACTTGTTTTTTTATTAAATGATAGTCCGCTAGAAACTCTTTATTTTTTCTTTGCAGGTCCTTTTAGGAATACTTTTCATTTTGGAAATTTGCTTAATGCGGCAGTTCCGCTTATTCTTGGAGGGTTGGGTGTAATAATTGCGTTTAAGGCGGGTTGCCTTAACCTTGGCGGTGAGGGGCAAATTTATCTTGGTGCTTTTGCAACAACTGTAGTTGCTCATGCGTTAAAAGATTTTGGCCCTTTTGGAGCGGTTGTTTCTGTTTTTGCCGGCTCTCTAATGTCCGGGATGCTTGCTGCATTGAGCGGGTTTTTAAAAGCAAAATGGAATACCAACGAGCTTATTACAACTTTCCTGCTTTCATGCGCGGTTATTCCAGTTATAAATTATTTTGTTGCTGGTCCATTTCTTGATCCAGAAACATCGCTTATTTCTACAAAAAAAATTGCAGAAGGTATGAGGCTTTCGTTAATACTAAAACCTTCAAATTTAAGCAGCTCTTTTTTTATAGCGCTTTGTTTTGTTTTTATTGTTTCGTACTTCCTTAAAAAAACAAAACTTGGATACGAATTTAGAATGATAGGCCATAATGAAATGTTTGCCCGTTTTGGTGGTATAAATACCAAACTAAATACGGTTCTGGCGCTTGGTTTTAGCGGCTTTATGTATGGTCTTGCTGGAAGTATTGTTGTTCTTGGAACCCATCACGCTGTGATAAAAGAATTCTCTGCAGGTCTTGGGTGGAACGGTCTTACTACAGCTCTTGTTGCCGGCTTTTCTCCTGTTGCTGTAATGCCTGCAGCCCTTTTTATGGCATGGATCAATGCAGGAGCAAGAATAGCAATGCAAAATACAGGGCTTTCTTTGGAGGTTGCTTCTGTTGTGCAAGCTGTAATTTTGTTTTTATCTACGAGTGTCCTTTTACGGGGTATGTTTCTGCGCAAGGGGAAAACCTGATGGAAACAGCCCTTTCTGTACTCAAAAGCAGTATAACCATAATGATTCCAATTTTTTTTGCAAGTGCAGGCGGCTTGTTTCCGGCTCTTGCAGGAACGCTTAATATTGCCCTTGAAGGATTGCTTCTTGCAGGAGCGTTTTCATCCCTTACTGTGTTTTATTTTACCGGTAATGCTATTGTCTCAATTTTTTGTGCGATTTTCGCATCGCTTTTGCTTTCAGCTTTACTTTCTTTGGGAATAAAGCTTCGCTCTAATATTTTTATTTGCGGTCTTGCAATTAACCTTTTTTCCGGCGGTATTTGTATTATTTTATCTGACAAAATATTCAGTACAAAAGGAGTTGTTGCAGCCGCTGCCGGTACTGATTTGTTAATATGGTATATAATTTTAGGATTACTGCTTTTATTGATTTCGTGGCTTGTAATTTACAGAACACCATTTGGTTATAGGCTTCGCGCCTGCGATAAAAACAAAAAAGCGCTTATTTCTTTGGGAATTAACCCTGTAAAGTACCAGATTACTGCAATCCTTATATCCGGCTTTTTCTGCGGGATAGGCGGCTCTTTTCTTAGCCTTAATATTGGCGCATTTGTACCGGGAATGTCGGCGGGCAAAGGGTGGATCGCTTTGGCAGTTATCTTTTTGGGAATAAAAAAACCATTTGGGATACTCATAGCGTCATTTATCTTTGCTTTAGCCGAATCGTTCTCAAACTATGCGCAAGGTTTCTGGAACATTCCTGCCGACTTTATTCTGGCTATTCCGTTTGTTTGCTCTTTGGTTGTTATGGTACTTGTATCTTTTGTAAAAAAGGGTTGAAATTTTATTGATTTTGTATGATCATTAATAGATCAATAAAATTATTATTTTTATGGAGGAAGAAAATGAAAAGGACATTAAGAATTGTCTGTGCAGCGTTACTGGTATTAACGCTGGTCTTAACGTTTGGCAGCTGTAAGCGCCAGCTGGAAGAAGGCGTGGTAAGAATTGGCGTATATGAGCCATTAACCGGTGCAAATGCAGCGGGTGGTGAATTGGAACTCCGTGGTATCCAGCTTGCCAACGAATTGTTTCCCACAGTAAAGGTTGGAGATGCTACCTACAGAGTGGAACTGTTCATCGAAGATAACAGATCCGACAGGGTCGAAGCGCCTCTAGTCGTGGAACGGCTTATCAGCTACCACAACGTGCATTTAATCCTCGGTACATGGGGTTCTTCCATGGCAATACCGGGCGGTGAAGTACTCAGAGACAGAGTCCCCGGCATAGCTCTTTCGGCGACAAATCCACTTGTAACACTTGGAAACCCATGGTATTTCAGAGTGTGCTTTATCGATCCTTTCCAGGGTCAAGTAATGGCCAATTATTCCTTTAATGATCTTGGAGCCAGGACTGCCGTTTTGGTACAGGAAATTACTAACGATTATTCTGTAGGATTAGCGAGATTTTTTGCCGACTCTTTCCGGCAGCTCACAGGAAATCCCAATGCGATTCTTGCAACCTTAAATTACAACACCGGCGATACTGACTTTACCGCTCAAGTAACACAAATTCGTTCATTAAATCCAGATGTCGTATTTGCACCAGGTAACTTCACAGAATCGGCGCTGGTAATCCGGCAGGCAAGAGACCTTGGTATTTCAACGCCATTCCTTGGCGGCGATACATGGGAAACCCCTCCATTTGTTGAAGTTGGCGGTGATCGTGTAGAAGGAGCAATTTTCTCTACCAAGTTTGCGACTGAATTTGCAGGAAACCCAATTGCCCAGCAATTCCTTGAAGAATATCGCCTGCGATTTAACAATGAAGATCCTGCAACAGTAACCGCTCTTGGTTTTGACGGATACCTTGTAGCGCTTCAGGCAATTGAACGTGCTGGTTCTTTGGATCCCGAAGCTTTACGCTTGGCTCTTATAGATGCTGATTTTACGGGTGCAACCGGTAGAACCATTTTTGATGAAAACGGTGATGCAATAAAAGGCGCCTTTATTAAGGAAGTAGTAGACCGCCGCTTTGTATTCAGAACATTTGTTGATCCGTAAGATCAAACAAAAAGTTTGAAAGAGAAAACGGCGTGACATTAGGTCTTTTTACACAGCATTTAGTCAATGCTTTAGCGCTTGGCAGTCTTTATGCACTTATAGCCATTGGTTATACAATGGTTTACGGGATTCTCAGGCTGATAAACTTTGCCCACGGTGAAATTTTTATGCTGGGTGGATATATTGCTTTTTACGCCGTTACTATTTTCTTTTTACCTTGGTGGATAGCTTTTATAGCCGCCATGGTGCTTACTGGAGTTTTTGGTATTATTGTTGAGCGGGCGGCATACCGTCCGCTTCGAAACTCACCAAGAATTTCGATCATGATCAGCGCTATTGGAGTATCATTTCTGATGCAGAGCCTGGCAGTCTTGATCTTTGGCGGAATTCCCAAATCATTTCCTGTTCCGCTTATTTTTGACAGAGTAATCTCAATTGGTGAAGTTTCATTTATGAGTGTTAGTATTTTTATTCCGGTACTAACAGCATTTTTATTAATTGTTTTACAAATTATTGTCAGAAAAACAAAAACCGGTATAGCCATGCGCGCCTGCTCTACTGACATCCCCGCCGCCAGGTTAATGGGTGTTGATGTAAATAAAATAGTAATGTTTACATTCGCAGCAGGCTCGCTTCTTGCCGCAGTGGGTGGTGTAATGTGGTCTTCCAGATTCCCCAGACTTGAACCGGTTATGGGGATGATGCCCGGTCTTAAATGTTTTATTGCGGCTGTTATAGGCGGCATAGGAAATATCAGCGGCGCAGTACTTGGTGGTGTGTTTTTGGGTTTTATCGAAATTATGTTGGTTGCCACAATGCCTGCCCTTTCCGGTTATCGTGACGCATTTGCTTTTGTTCTGTTAATAATCGTACTATTGGTAAAACCATCCGGGCTTTTGGGCAAGTACCAAATAGAAAAGGTATAATATGATTTTGGCAAAAAAACAAAAAAATATTTTTACGCTTGTTTCTATTGCTGTTTTTGCCGGAATTATTTTTATAGCCAATAATTCATTAGGGTCTTATACTTTACGCATTTTAAATCTTAGCGCTATTTATATTATCCTGGCATTATCACTTAATCTGGTAAACGGGTTTACTGGGCTTTTTTCATTGGGTCATGCAGGTTTTATGGCTGTTGGCGCTTATACAAGCGCTCTTTTAACCATGAGCCCAACCTTAAAAGAAACTACTTTTTTCCTTCAACCGATAGCTCCATTTTTGGCTAATGTCCAACTCCCCTTTCCTGTTGCTCTTCTGTGTGCCGGATTGATGGCAGCCTTTGTAGGTTTTCTGGTTGGTTGGCCGGTATTGCGTCTTAGAGACGATTACCTTGCCATTGCTACATTGGGGTTTTCGGAAATAATACGTGTTGTTTTAACAAATCTTCAACCTATCACTAACGGCGCTCAGGGACTCCGTGGTTTACCCCGGTATTCCACTACTTATGTAGTTTGGTTCTTTGCATTTGCTGCAATAGTTTTTATGGTTGCATTAATAAATTCTGCCTTTGGCAGGTCTTGCCGTGCAATTCGTGATAATGAAATTGCAGCACAGGCAATGGGAATAAATGTTGCCAGGGTTAAAATCACAAGTTTTGTAATTTCCTGTTTTATGGCCGGAGTAGGCGGCGCATTATTGGGCCACATGCAAACTGCCATAGACCCGATGTTTTTCCGCTTTGTCCTTACCTACCATGTGTTACTAATTGTTGTTCTTGGAGGAACGGGAAGTATTACAGGTTCTGTAATTGGCGCTTTGCTTGTAATTGTTTCTATGGAGTGGCTGCGCTTCTTGGATGGGCCTTTAAATCTGATTTTTATACAAACCCGTGGAGCGCCCGGTTTACGCATGGTTGTTTTCAGCCTTTTATTGCTTACTTGTGTCATTTTTAGGCAGCAGGGGTTGATGGGGAATAAAGAATTTTCCTGGGATGCTGTTGCAGGCGGATGCAGAAAAATAAAACAGGCTGCCTTTTTTATTGGCCGGAAAATCAAACGAACTGGAAACAAGGAGGCTGCCTGATGCTGCGGACAAATAATGTTACAATGCAATTTGGCGGCCTTACAGCAGTTTCTGATTTTTCGATTCACGTTGATAAAGATGAAATCGTAGGGTTGATTGGCCCAAATGGCGCAGGAAAAACTACGGTTTTTAATGCGATTACCGGAATGTATATTCCAACACATGGTCAAGTTGTTCTGGAAGATAAAGACATTACAGGTAAAAAACCTCATTTAATAACTGCCGCAGGAATTGCCCGTACTTTTCAGAATATCAGGCTTTTTGGCAAGATGACTGTACTGGAAAATGTAATAGCAGCATGTTGGCTGCGTGAAAAACCAAATCTGTTTGAATCAATTCTGCATCTTCCCGGATACATTGCCAAAGAAAAACGTTCCCGTGAATTTGCGCTTGAAATGCTCAGTACTGTAGGTCTTCTTGAAAATGCTGATGATATTTCCGTTTCCCTGCCTTACGGAAAACAAAGACGGCTGGAAATTGTACGCGCTCTTGCAACCGGCCCAAAGCTGTTACTGCTTGATGAACCTGCTGCTGGAATGAACCCGCAGGAATCCTACGAACTTATGGACTTTATAATATCGATTCAGCAAAAGTTTAATATTTCCATTTTATTAATCGAACATCACATGAGGGTTGTAATGGGAATTTGCAAACGAATGTATGTTCTGGATTACGGTATTACAATTGCCGAAGGAACTCCGGCAGAGATACAAAAAAATCAAAAAGTAATTGACGCTTACCTGGGGGTTGGCGATGCTTAAAATCGAAGGTCTTTCAGTTTTTTACGGCGGTATACATGCACTGCGCGGTATTGACATTGATGTTCCGCAGGGAAAGATAATAACTTTAATAGGCGCCAATGGCGCCGGCAAAAGCACTACGCTTAATTCAATCATTGGGTTAGTAAAACCAACATCCGGGAAAATCATTTTAGACGGCAAGGACATCAGCGGTTATGATCCAAAAACTGTTGTTTCAAGGGGGCTTGTGTTAATTCCAGAAGCACGGCGAATTTTTCCAAATCTTACTGTTAACGAAAATCTTACATTGGGCGCTTATTCTGTAAAAGATAGAGTTAAAATCGAAAAGGTACGCCAGCATTGTTTTGAGCTTTTTCCAATTTTAAAGCAGCGATTCAAACAGCTCGGCGGAACCTTGTCAGGCGGAGAGCAGCAAATGCTTGCCGTTGCAAGGGGGCTTATGGCAAACCCTAAAGTTCTCATGCTTGATGAACCTAGCTTAGGTCTTGCTCCTTTAATTTCAAAAATGATTTTTGAAATTATACAAAAAATAAACCAGGAAGGGACAACCATTTTACTGGTAGAACAAAACGCCCATGCAGCCCTTGAAATTTGTGATTATGCTTATGTAATGGAAACCGGTGTTATTACCATGCAGGGTAAGGGAAATGTTTTATTGGAAAATGACGATATCCGTAAAGCATATCTTGGCGAAGGATAACCGGTTTGGAACTTGTAAAAACCGGAAAAACAAAAGATGTTTATAAGCAGCCGGATGGTTTTTATCTGCTAAAATTCAAGGATACAGTAACCGGCCGTATTTCCGGCGAAACAGATCCCGGCGGTAATATAGTTGTCGGTTTTATGGATAAAGTAGCGGCAGGAAATGTTTTTATTACGCATTATTATTTTGAGCTTCTAAAAAAACATAATATTTCTACCCATTATGTAAATGCAGATTTAATAAAAAACGAAATGGTGGTTCGTCCGGCTAAATTATTTGGAAATGGGCTGGAATTTATTGTTCGATATAAAGCTGCTGGAAGTTTTGTTGGAAGATTTGGGAATTTGTGTAAAGAAGGCGATAAATTACCAAAAATTTTTGAAGTTACCATTAAAGATGATGACAGAGGCGACCCGCCTTGTACAAAAGAAATACTTGAAGCGCTAAAGATAATAACTGCGGCTCAATATGATGAAATCCGGGAAAAAACTATAAAAATATGTGATATTATTAAAGAAGACATAGAAAAACATGAGCTTGAGCTTATTGACATCAAATTAGAATTTGCTTTAATCGATGACGAAATAACCTTAATCGATGAAATAAGCCCTGGTAATATGCGTGTTTGCAGAAATGGAAAAAAACTCGACTACCTAACCCTCTTCAATTTGTTAAAATCAACATAATTTCTAATAATAACCCATTGAAATTCTCAATTATACATGATAAAATTAATTTTAAAAAAGAGAGGAATTTAATGCTGGATATCGGTCAAATTCACCAAAAAGAATATGAAATAACAGATGACCGATCAACTCCTATAGCTTATGCA
>JAITFY010000090.1 GCA_031281025.1 Treponema sp.
GAACCATAATTGCCATTTGCGGTGACAAAATAAACATTGTTACTAACGTTCCTGTCATTATCGCAATATCTTTTATAAAAGCAACCAATACAGTTGTAAAGAACTCATCCATTGTCTGCACATCGCTTGTTAACCGTGTAACTATCCTGCCGACAGGGTGGCGCGAAAGATAACCGGTTGATTGCGATAGAGTCTTTTGAAAAAGGCTTAATCGCATATCCTTCATCACACGTTGAGTCATCAAATTTGCAGTTAATGTTTGTAAAAAAGAAAAACCAAAAACAAATATCAGGATAATAAAATAAAGAATACAGCCATGAATCAGGAAAGAAGTATTTTTATCCATTATTCCTTCGTCAATAATCCGCCTTAATAATATGGGAATAAGCAGCTCTCCCAGAGTTGAAATAACCAAAGCTCCAAGGGTTAGAAAAACTAGATGTTTATATGGTTTAAGATACGAAAGAATCCTGCGGACAAGACGGCTGTCATATTCCTTTGTTATGGTATCAGTTTCAAAATAGCTTTCAGCCATACAACTTCTCCGATACCATACTTTGGAATGCTGCCATTTTACTGTAGTAACCTTCTGTTTTAATAAGTTCGCCGGGTTTTCCGTATTCGAGTATTTTTCCCTTATCCAAAACCAGTATATTATCTGAGTATTTAAGAGTTGAAACACGATGGGAAACTATTATGGTCGTACGTCCTTTCCTTTCTTTCCGTAGATTTTCGAGTATTTTAAATTCTGTTTCATTATCTACAGCAGAAAACGAATCATCCAATATTAAAAATTCGCTGTCCATGATAACAGCTCTTGCGATAGCAGTCCTCTGTTTTTGGCCGCCCGAAAGCGTAAGCCCGCGCTCTCCTACAAGCGTATTTTTTCCATCCTGAAAAATTCCTAAATCTTTATTTAACGAAGCCAACGTTATCGTTTTTTCCATATCACTTTCGCAATCCGTTTCGTTTTTACCAAAACGGATATTATTGGCGATTGAATCCGAAAAAAGATAACTATCCTGCGGACTTACAGCAAACAACGAACGTAAATTTTCCAGTTTCCAGCTCCGCACATCATGGCCAAAAACAAACACAGTTTCCGCCGGAGGATCAACCATCCGCATAAAAGTTTTAACCAAAGTAGATTTCCCCGATCCGGTACGCCCCATAATTCCCAGCCACTGGCCACGCATAATTTTTAAATTGATTCCTTCAAGAGAAGGTTTATCAACCTCATAACAAAACTCCAGATTAGATAATTCCAAAACAGGGATTATCAACTGTTCAGAACAGAAGGATTGACTGTTAGCTGCTATTTGCTCACTACTATCTACTATTTGCTCATTTTTAATACTCGGCTCTGTATTTAAAATTTCGTTAATCCTGCTTAAAGCCACAGCTCCTCTTTGTATCATGTTTACCATAAAACCTGCGCCCATAAGCGGCCATATCAGCATATTAAGATAACGGAACATTGCTACAAGGCTTCCTGGTGTCATATCTCCGTTTATTACTCTAACTCCTCCAATAGCAAGCATAATTAAAATAGTGAGCCCGGAGAGAAAACCAACAAAGGGAAAGAAAAAACCAAAAAGGCGCACAAGCTCCATATTTACTTTGCGGTATTCATCGTTTGAAGATGCGAACTTTTTGACAAACCACCATTCTTTTACAAACGATTTTATAACATTGATACCGGCAAAAGTTTCCTGAGCATTGTCGCTTATTTTTGAATAAGCTTCATGGGCGGCACGGAATTTTTTTACTACCATACTGCCAAAAACAAGGATCAGAATGGTAATAATTGGAAGGGGAATAACCGAATAAATGGCAGAACTTGAATCCTGTATAAAAATAATTATAAGGATTGCAGTAGACATAAAAATAAAATCAAAAAAAGCAACAAGCCCCATACCGATAGACATTCTTACAGCATGAAGGTCGTTTATTGAACGTGCCATAAGATCGCCAATCTTGTTTTTTTGGTAAAAATCCCAGGACATTTTTTGAAGGTGATCAAAAAGTTTTTCGCGTAATTGGGCTTCTATCCGTCTTGATGAGCCGTGAATAAAATAACGCCAAAAAAACCTGCCGACAGAAATAAATGCGGCAGTCCCTATCATACAAAGACAAAGAACAATTATTTGTCTCCATTGGAAATCGCCTGCACTTATTATATCTATTGCAATCCTGATAAATTGAGGAATAATAATCTGGGCGGCATCTACAATAACAAGACAAATAAGACCTAAAATATAACGATTGCGATATTGCGACAAATATGGCAAAAGGGATTTATATTCCCTAAAGATTTTCATATTTTCTTTTTGTTTTCTTCTTGTTTTTTTATATCCGCCTCCAGTTTTGCCGACCAGATATTTAATTTTTTCTTAACTTCAGCAGCATCATCTCTTTCGTTTAATACAATATGAGTCCGCATTAAGGCAGATAAAAACAAAATCCCTGTTTTAAAATCGAGTACCTGTTGGGTAGACAGTTCGTATTTATCACGATAACGGCTTGCAGCCCGTGCCAATAATTCTTTTACTAATCTAATATGATAAACAGTCGGTTCATAATGCGGTGAATCCATGCGTGAGTTTGTAACAGCGTTGCGTAAGTCCAGTATGTTTTTTGCTATTGCTGCATAACGGCCTTCCAATTCAACAAAAGTCCATCTCCATTTTGAATTATCACCGTATGATAACTGTAAAAGGTCTATAGTAAACCCCATTTTTCGTATCAGATTATAACGTTGTGTTTGATCATATTGCTCAATAGCAGCCAGTTTATCGTCATACTCCGAAAAAGCCGCATCAATATAATTGCTTACTACTTCTTCAAGATAAATAACGGCTTTATATATAACTTTTCTGGCATCATTCAGCGCTTCTTCATTTTTGACTTTTAAAACTGCCATAGAAACACCGTTTATAGCAACGTAATTGGAAGACAGATTAAGCATTTTATCAACAAGAACCAGTTTTTTTAGCTCAACATCGGGAGGTTTTGTTTTTATTTCTGACAGTATTGAAGTTTCTTCATCCATAAGCGCCTTGATCACTGCCGAAAAACTTTTTGCTTTTTCCTGATAGGCATACCGATCATTATTGGTTATTTTTGCCATTAGTCGCTCCGCACTCCGTATTTGGACATAAGTTCGTCAGCATGTGCAAGAGCGGCACTTCCGGCATCCCCTGCAAGCATCCTGGCAATTTCATTTCTGCGGCCTTTCAAACTTAGAGGCCCGATACTGGTAAATGTTCTGCCGCTTTCTAATTTTTTTTCCACCTTAAAATGATTATCGGCTCTTACTGCGATACTCGCAAGGTGTGTAACGCAAAAAATTTGCTTAAATTTGCCGATTTTCATCAAATATTCTCCAACTTTTAGGGCAACTTCGCCGCCAATTCCAGAATCAATCTCATCAAAAACAAGGGTTTGGACTCCGTCAGATTGAGCAGGCGCTTCTTCGCCTGACGCCTGATCCAAAAGCGCTGTTTTGATCGCAAGCATCACTCTGGAAAGTTCACCGCCAGAAGCAATTTTTGCCAAATCTTTTAACGGTTCTCCCTTGTTGGCGGAAATTAAAAACTCTACATCTTCCGAACCGCACACGCCATACGAAGGCATCCCATTCTGTTCTTTAGGAATAATTTTAACCTGAAATTGTGCATTTGGCATACCAAGATTTTTAAGTATCCCAGATATTAATAACCCCAATTTTTCGGAGCCAGTTGTTCTTTTTTCACGTAAGCTTTGAGCATTATTTCTAATTGTTTTTTCTAATAAACTTATTTGGCTCTTCAATTTATCCCGATTTTCTTCGGCGCTGTTAAGAGCTTCAATTTCTTTTTCACATTTATTTTTGTGCAATAAAATTGCTTCTTCATCACTTGCAGATACATTATCTTTTATATCCTGTTTTAGGACGTATTTTTTTTTCAATTTATATAACAAAACAAGACGATCATTTACAACTTCAAGCCTTCCGGGATCAAACGTTAACTTCTCCCTGTAAGCGCGAATATCCGCAGCTATATCCTCGGCTTCATAATAAAAATTATCCACCCTTCTGTTGATTTCTCCCAAAGAAGAATCCGCCGATGTTGCACTGTCCAGCGCATTTTTTGCACGCCTTGTTAAAGTTAACAAAGATTGTTCGCCATTAGAAAAACATTCGTTGGCACTTTGAATAAATCCTGCCAGTTTTTCAAAACTGACAAGTTTGTTTGCTTCGTTTTCCAGCTCGCGAATTTCACCACTTTGAATGGCTGCTTTTTCAATTTCTTCTACCGCATATTTTAACAGCTCAAGCCTTTCTTCCCTTTCACGATCATTTTTAAGCGATGCTTCCATTACTTTGCGTTTATCAGTGAGTTCCAAAAAAACCTTTGAAAAATCTTTTACTTCATGTTCAATTTCACAAAAATTATCAAGAAGACGGCGGTGGTTTTCTTTTTTTAAAAGAGATTCATGGTTATGCTGCCCGTGAATATCGAATAACAAACCCATAAATTCCGATAAATCCTGTCTTGTAACCGGAATATTCTGAATGTAGACAGAACCCCTGCCGGAAGTTTTTATATTTCTTCGTACAATGACAGTATTATCTTCAAAATCTATATCTCGCATTTTTAGCCATTCACAAACATCAGTATTATTTTCGTTGACAGATAAACTTGCAGATACGCTGGCCTCGTCACAACCTGTACGGATAATATCGGCTTCTGCTTTTCCTCCCATCAAAAAACTTAAAGAACCTACGATGATGGATTTACCTGCACCTGTTTCACCTGTTAAGACATTAAATCCAGCGCGAAAAGAAAGTGTGATCGAATCAATTAGCGCATAATTTCTAATTGACATTTCTTCGAGCATATTATTCTCCTGACCAAAAAAGTTTATTTCGCAGTGCAGAATAATACGCAAACTTACCGGGATATATTAATTGCGTGTTATGGGCAGACTGATTAATAATAACTTTGTCATCACACTCCAAATCATAAATATCCTGTCCGTCAATGGTAAGAAGTACGCCCGAATTCAAGCCCTGTTTATGTTGATCTTCTGCAACAGTTACCACGATTGTCTGCCTGGAAGTAAGCACATACGGCCGGTTGGAAAGCGCAAAAGGGCAGATAGGATTGACTATAACAGCTTCCATTTCCGGGTCAAGTATCGGCCCTCCTGCCGCCATTGAGTATGCAGTTGATCCTGTGGGTGTGGAAATAATAAGCCCATCGCAGCGATAAGTTCCCAATGCAGTTCCTTTATCCTTAATATCATCATTTGGTTTAATATGTACATTAAGTTTGATAAGTTTTGCAATTCCTGTACATGAAACAACAGCATCGTTAAGACAAAAATTTTCTGCAATGATTTTTGAATCACGGAGTACAAGGACATTAAACATACATCTTTGTGATGGTGTTATTCCTTTGTTTTTCCATTTTAGAAAAACATCAAGCCAGTCGTTAACGCTCACTTCTGCAAGAAAACCCAGCGAGCCAAGATTAATTGGTAAAATCGGCACTCCAAGATGCGAAAGACAACGTGCTGCATAAAGCACAGTTCCATCACCGCCAAGAGTAAAACCAATATCCCAATATCCACTGGGAAAATTTTCCGGTTTTCCATCAAACGAAAAAACATGGGCTAACGTATCATGTTTTTTTAACTCTAATTTAATTTGTTCTGCCAAAACTGCAGCGTTTTTTTTCTGAAGATTAACAAACAAAAGTGCATTCATAACCGTCCCTCACGGAAGAGTCATTATAAGCCGGGATATACGTTCCACATCTTTGGAACGCAGACGAGGATACAGGGGAAAAAGAACAGTACGCAAGCACAAGGAATTACTTACCGGGCAATTTTCGATAATCCCTGAGCCTGCAATAGTGTTTCCAAATGCATTTTCCAGAATAATATCCTTTTTTTTGGCATAGGCAATTACATCTTTAAGCCCTGTTTCCAAAACAAGAGAAAATGAATAATAACAATAATAATCATCGCTTTTGGGAATAAAGCGTTTATGCCGGGTGCGCATACTGGCTTGTATAAAAATCTCTGCAATATCATATCTCTTTTTAAGGTTATGCGACATCTCCTTAAATTGAACAATAGCCAATGCCGAATTAATATCTGTAAGACAATATTCGTCGGCAATACCTGTAAAGCTGCGCAAAACAGAAGCATCTTTTTTGTTCGTTGCAAAAAGCAGCGCTCCGCCGCCGGATGTCAGCATATCCCTTTCTTCCAAACCTAATATGGTAAATTGAGAAAACGAAGACTCTCCCTTTTTATTATCACCGGTTTTTTCCGAAGGTTTTATCCAGCTTCCATAACTTTGCGAAATATCTTCGATAATTGGAAACCCAAGTTCTATTATACCGGCAGTATCCGGCATAAACCCAAGTGTATGATGAAGAATTACAGCAGCAACTTCCAAACCGGCGCATTTTTTAGCAATTGCATTTTCAATTAACTCTTTATTCATACATGGGAAATCATAAGTAACGTCACAATAAACAGGTGTTATGTGCAAATCATTTAAAACCTGCAGATAATACCGGGGAGAAAGCGCAGAAATCACTACAGCCTGCCCCTGTTTTACATCAAGGGCTTTAAGCGCAAAGTGCAAAGCAAAGGCGGAACTTCTTAAAGCAAGAGCATACTCATAATGTAAATGTTCTTTTGCTGTCTGAATTAAAAGCCTGTTTCTGTCACCCGGCCCGATTTTTTCCTCCACCATTGCCGTTAAAACAGCATCCATTTCTTTGCGTCTTATTGTAGGAGAATAAATTTCGATTTTCATAAAGGCCCGTCCGTGCGGTTATCTTCGCAATTCAGCTATTTTTTGCAGTTCTTTTGGATTAAAAAGATCTCTGATATCAAGAATAATAAGATAGCCTTCATCCTGGCGAACTACACCCTGTATATATTCGGCGCCAATACCAGAAAACATTTGCGGCGGAGGTTGTATATCTTCTTTATGGATTGTAACAACACGGGAAATCCTGTCAATAATGACACCCAGCTTCATTCCATCAATGTCAAGAATAACAAAACCGCTTAAAAGTTCATCTTCTTCTGATGTAACAAGTTTTCTAATATGAAACCTTCTGTGTAAATTTATTATGGGAATAATTTCACTTCGAAGGTTAAATATTCCTTCCACATAGGTTGGTGCATTGGGAATTGCCCGGATAGTCTGAACACGGACAATTTCCTTGACATCCATTATATTAACACCATACAGCTCCTCTCCAAGCTGGAAAGTTACCAGTTGTTTTGATTCCGTTTTATTCACTTCAGTGCGTACTGCCATTAGAAATTCCCCCTTACTATAAAAATACCATTATTTTTCTATATGTTCAAGTGAAAAAACAATGGTTAGGATTATCACTCTCTCACCCATATTTGACCAAAACCCAATGCCCCCAATCTGACAGATGCGGAATACACATCAACAGAAGGAATATCGATTGCCATAACCCTATAAACCGAGCCGGAAAAATCGACTTTAACATTAAAACCCGAAGATTTGATATAATTTGCAGCTCTATTTGCCGCATCTAACATTGAATATGCGCCTACCTGCAGGGAAAAAGTTTTATTGGAAAAACGATCAGGCAATCCAGGAATAATCTGAAGCGCTTCTGGTCTAACCGGCGGCAATAGGTCTTCATTTCGAGCAGGCTGGATATTGGATGCTTGATTTGCCGCAATCCTTAAATCCGGAACCAAAGTATTAATATTCGTCATCAAAGGACCATCGTTTGTTACAGCTAAATTCGCAGGCTGCTCATGCCTGTTTTGGTCTACAGAAACAGGCTGCCTTTGAATAACAGCAGAATCGCCGGGTTCCCTTACTTCCCGCGCTTCTCTTACTTCACGGACTTCTCTTGCTTCCCGCGCTTCCCTTACTTCCCGCGCTTCCCTTACTTCCCGCGCTTCTCTGGCTTCCCGCGCTTCTCTGGCTGCTTCCCTGGCTTCACGTGCTTCTCTGGCTTCACGAACTTCCCTTGCTTCCCGCACTTCACGAGCCTCTCTGGCTTCTCTGGCATCAAAGGACATGGCCATAATCCATGCAAGAAATTCAGGTGAATTATTTGTTCTTGACAAATGGTCTACAAAATCAGCCCACGCTTGATCTGCTTCTGCAATACTTTCACCTGAAGAATTTTCCTGTTCCAAAACCGGCCTTGATTCAGCAGAAACCAGCCGTTCATTGATTGGATGTTGAGCTACTGGCGTTTGTTCATTAAATAATGGTGACTCTGTTACAGGTATCTGCTCATTATTAATAACTGACAATTGCTCACCTTGCGGTGTATGCGCAGGCACAACCTGCTCATTAACTGGTACCTGGACAATTGAAGCATTATCCTGAGGAGCTACTTCTGGAACTGGCTGAAACAAATCCACAATTGGGTCATGCTGCCGCAGCACTTGATGTTGTGCTTGAAGAGAAGGTTGAACAGGAGCGCTGACAGTAAGGATAATCTGCTCGCCCGGCCTCATCCCTAAAGCTTGTATTGCAGTAGGAGAGAGGTCGATGATTCTATGCAAAGATGGATCTATCCTATTGATTATTATTACTTCGATTTCTCTATTATTTTGGGGATTGGTTATTTTTACAACTGAATTAATTGGTATGCTTGGATGGGCTCCAACAAAACCTTCATTTGTCATTATCTGACTTGCAGTTCCGCGAATAACAAAGTCTCCAAGTCTTGGTTGTGCAGAACTTATAGAAACAAACAACAATGCGAAAAAAATGGCATAAATAAGCCGTTTCATCCAGAATTTCTCCTTTAAATACCCTCCCATATATAATTTTAATGAAAAACAATTCAATATGCAAGGAAAAAAGGAATTAAGATTAACATTTTATCCACGGATTAACACGAATTAAAAACAAAAAAAAGTTTGGCAACGACCTACTTTCCCACACCTTAGAGATGTAGTATCATCGGCGCGGGAGGGCTTAACTTCCGAGTTCGGAAAGGGATCGGGTGTAACACCTCCGCCATAGTCACCAAACAAATTAACAATTTAAGGAACAATAATATGGTCAAGCCTCACGGTAGATTAGTATTGGTCGGCTGAACATGTTACCATGCTTAGACCTCCAACCTATCAACCAGGTAGTCTTCCTGGTACCTTTAG
>JAITFY010000012.1 GCA_031281025.1 Treponema sp.
TTTGCACGGTATTACAGATTTCATTATGATGGTATTAATCCTCGTATCATAATAAAAGAGATACTAATCGAAATGGAAAGGGGGCTAAAAGGAAAAAGTTCCAGCCTTCCCATGATTCCATCATATATTACTCCTGTTACGTTTATTCCTCCCGGAAAAACAGTCCTTGCTTTGGATGCGGGAGGAACCAATCTGCGTTCAAGCCTTGTGTCATTTAACGAAAACGGACAGGCGATAGCACACGGAACAAAAAAAACGTTTATGCCGGGAACAAAAGGACAAGTAACATCGGAGCAGTTTTTTGACTTAATTGCAGACGCTGCCCTTCCCCTGTTCAAAGACGCAAACGTAGAAGGAATCGGGTTTACCTTTTCCTATCCCGCAGAAATAACCTCCGATGCAGAAGGTATTTGCCTTGCCTTTTGCAAAGAATGTGATGCTCCCCAGGTAATTGGAAAACACCTCGGCGCCAATTTAAGAGAGGCGCTAAACCGCAAAGGCTGCAAGTATAACGGCCCAATCGTATTGTTAAACGACACTACGGCTACCCTGCTCTCGGGGCTTGCTGTTATTCCGCCGGAAGGCGTACCAGGCCCTGTTATTGGATTTATACTGGGAACAGGTTTAAACACTGCGTATCCAGAAAGCTTTATACCAAAAATCGGGTATAACAATCTGGAATCTCCTCAGATAGTTGTGTGCGAATCGGGAGGGGCCAATATCAGTAATCTGGGGCAATTGGACAGGGAATTTGACAATACTACAAAAAATACAGGCAGCCATATTTTGGAAAAAACAGTATCCGGCGCATATCTTGGCCCGTTAACATTACACATTTTAAAACAGGCTGTAAAAGATAAAGTTCTTTGTTTTGCCAAATCAGATGAATTACTGGTTATGCCTCATCTGGAAACAATAGCTTTAAACGAATTCCTGTGCGCGCCCCTTGCAGCACAAGGCCCTTTAGGGTCGCTCTTTGCATCCAGCGAAGGCGATGCCGTAGCTGCATTGCAATATATCGCATCAATAATAGCCGAACGCGGCGCATTTTTTTCTGCGGCAGTGTTAGCCGCAACTATTCAAAAAACAAACGCAGATTTAAAACCGTATTCCCCTGTCCGCATAGCCGTAGAAGGCACTACTTACATGCTTTTTAAAGGTATGCGCCGTTCAATCGAATCACATCTGCATCAGATGATGATTGGGGATATACCGCGATCTTATGTAATTTCGCCGGTTGAACAAGCCAGTCTTTTTGGCGCAGCAGTGGCGGCATTAAGCAAGATGTGATTAACTTAATTTACGGTGCAGTCATTTATCCATTTTAGATACTCTGTTAAACCATTTGTAATTGGCACCTGAACAATTTGAGGCACTTCGTATGAGTGGTTTTCCTTTATTGCCGTTTTAATTTCCTCAAACAAAGCGGTTTTTGACTTGATAAATAGCGCAATTTCCTCTTCTTCGCACACCTTATCTTGCCACATGTACACGCTTTCTATTGGAAGCAGTTGTGCGCAGGCTGCCAGCCGTTTTTCCACAAGCAAGCGCGCCATTTTTTTTGCCGGCTCTTTGCCTGCAACGGTTGTAATAATTATCGAATAGTCGTTTTGCATTATTTTCGCTCCTTTATCGTAACATGAACACAGTCTCCGGCTTGTTTGCCGATTTTCGCGCGAATACTTTTTAGAATACCTATGATGTAGCAAATAGAGCCGTCGGTGTTTTTTACTCCCATGTTTACAATACTGCCGTCGTACGGCTCTCCATCAAAAGTGGCGCTTACTTTAACCCTGCCTTTTTGGAATTCTTCCCTGATATCATACGGAAACATTACATACGCGCCACCGTTGCCGTCTTCAGTTGAATGAATTACGGCATCGTACTTAAAGACTTTTTTACTCATTGTTTCTGCTTTAATACTTTCTATCATACAGTAATGCGGCGTTCAAAACTACTGCAATGGAGCCTGCATTATGCGCCAATGCGCCTGTAACAGGATTTAGAAACCCAAGAATAGAAAGGGTTATGGCTGCAATGTTAAATACTATGGAAATGGATACATTAAAATAAATCAATTTAATCGTTGCATTGGAAAGGCGCTTGAGGTACGGTATTTTGGCTATATCATCACCCATTAACGCTATGTCGGCAGCTTCAACGGCAATATCGCTGCCCATGGTGCCCATTGCAACTCCCACATTTGCCGTTTTTAAAGCAGGTGCGTCATTAACTCCATCGCCAATCATGCAGATGTTTTTTCCCTCTTTTTGCAAACCTTGTATTTTTTCTACTTTTTGGGCAGGCAGTAATTCTGCGTAAACGGATTTTATTCCCAGATGATGTGCAAAATAATCCGCTGTTTGTTTATTGTCGCCTGTTAAAAGAACTGTATTGGAATTTGCCCTTTTTAATTCCTGTACCATGCTCTTGGCATTTTCCCGCAATGTATCGGACAATGCAGCTAAACCAATGCACTCTCCTCCTCTGGCAACAAGCACTGTTGCTTTACCTTGAGCGCGCAGCTTCTCAAGCGAGTTGTAAACTCTTTCGCAGGAAACGCCGTTTTCTTCCAGCCACGAACTGCTGCCGCAAAGAACAAACATGTCGTTAACTCTTGCGCTGAGTCCCTTGCCCGGTATCATTTTAAATTGTTCTATTGGAAGTATATCAATTCCCTCTTTTTTGGCATGATTTACAATGGCTTTTCCAAGCGGGTGTTCTGAGTGCGATTCCGCCGAAGCAACAAGCGACAAAAGGCCTGTTTCGCTTAAACCGGAATCAAACGATATTATATCGCTTACAACAAGGTTTCCGTAAGTAAGCGTACCTGTTTTGTCAAAAGCAATTGTATCAACCTTGCCCATTTTTTCAAGAGCTTCGCCAGATTTAATTATAACGCCGTATTTTGCGGCCTGTCCAATTGCAGCCATAACAGATGTCGGCGTCGCAAGCGCCAAAGCGCAGGGGCAAAAAACAATTGCTATTGTAACCGCCCTATAAATGTCTCCTGTTACAATGTATGTGCCTATCGCAATTGAAAGCGCAATGGGAACAAGCCATACAGCCCACTTGTCAACAATGCGCTGCAAGGGCGCTTTGTTGTTTTCGGCTTCCTGTACAAGGCGAATCAATTTTTGCAGGGAAGAATCCTCTCCCACTTTTGTTGCCTTGATGTCGATTGAACCAAAACAGTTTATTGTGCCGCAAAAAACACTGTCGCCTGCTGTTTTATCAATGGGCAGCGATTCTCCTGTAATGATAGATTGATCTACCGATGTGTCACCTGACATTATTTCGCCGTCAACAGGGACAGCTTCGCCGGGAAGAATACGCAGAACATCATCTTTTTTGATCTGTTTTATGGGTATCAATTCTTCCTTGCTGTTTTTAATTATACGCCCCTGTCTGGGAGTTAGTGCGATAAGTTTTTTTATTCCTTTTTTTGCACGTTTTATTGTTTTTTCTTCCAGTACTCCGCCAATAGCCATGATAAATGCAACCTGGCCTGCCGCAAAAAACTCTCCTATGTAAATGGCGGCAATCATTGCAATTGAAATGAGCAGTGAAGAAGTAATTTTAAGTATGCCTTTATTAAATAAAACACTCCAAATAGCATTGTATAAAAGCGCATATCCGCAAATTACAACCGCCGCCCACGCAGGATCAACTGGAACAAAGTAGTTCGTAAAAAAAAGCGCAAGACTCGCTGCAAGAAACAAACCGCCAATAAGAGTCATTATTAAACTGGAAAGAAAATTATATGTTTTTTTTAGTATATTTTCATTTTTTTCTTTTTCCTGCTTATTGTTACATTTTGCACAACTCATAAGCTCCTCTTAAATAATCCGCGAAAATTGTTCCACAGCAGTGAACAGTTTTTTAATTGTTTCCTCACTTCTCCCTTTCCTGATACCATCCACTACACAGGTAAACAAATGATTCTCCAGGATAATCTGCCCGGTTTTATGCAGCGCAGCTTTTGCAGAGCCAATTTGGATAAGAATATCATCGCATTTTTTATCTTTTTCGATCATATTGATGATTCCCCGCACCTGTCCCTCAATCCTTCTTAGCCGTTTTATAACAGCTTCTACATTCATACATTCTTTCATACCGTATACCCCTATACCCTATAGTATAAAGAAAAGCCAAATATTTGTCAAGCGAATTCTATTAATTCATGATACAATCAAAGGACAGGATAAACCAATGAATGATTTTATTGCCATTGATTTTGAAACCGCCATGTATGCTCCCAATAGCGCTATATCCATAGGGCTTGTAAAGTACCGTGATTACGAAGTTGTCGATACATTTTATTCGTTGATTCGCCCTCCAAAACTGTACATACTCCCGCGTTTTACAGACATTCACGGCCTTACCATAGACGACGTAAAAGATGCTCACAATTTTAAGTATATCTGGGAAAATGCCGTTTACGATTTTTTGGAGGATTTACCTCTTGTTGCACATAACGCATCATTTGATATGGGCGTTCTTAAAGCTGTTCTTCAATGGTACGATCTGCCTGTCCCCAGGTTATCGTATTTTTGTTCATGCAGTCTTGCCCGCAAAACCTGGCCGGGTTTTAGGTCATACTCCCTTTCTGCATTGGCAAAAAACTTTAACATTATATACAAGGCGCATAATGCTTTGGATGATGCCAAAACTTGCGGAAAACTTGTGCAAATGTCTGTCGAAATTTTTGGCAAAAAGAAAACTTTAAAGGCATTTCTTAAAACAGCCAATACAAAAATGAAAATTTTATAAATTAAAAAAAGCTTTCCTAACAACCAAAATCCAGGAAGTTTTCCAAAGATTCAATTTTAATTCCCTGATAATTTTGCCCGGAAAATTCGCTGTCCATGGTTACAACATATTTTGGAAAATTATCTTTTATTTCAAGGAGACGGCCGGTTTCCCGGCTCCATGTATTATCATCGCCCAAACGCCAACATACCTGAATATAGACAAGTTCATTTTGTTTTTCTGCAACAAAGTCAATTTCGCCATTGTCCAATTTCCCCACATACACTGTATACCCGCGTTGCAGCAAAGAAAGATACACCGCATTTTCCATCAACTTGGCCCTGTCTCCTACCGGGTCTTTACGGGCTAAAACATTCCGTAGTCCCAAATCTTCAAAATAGTATTTCTCTCCGATTTCAAATATTTTAAGCCCGCCTATTTCTTTTCGCTGAACACGGTGAATCAAATAAGAACTCTCCAATGCTTTTAAGTAACTAATCACTGTTTGAACCGGCATCTGTATTTTCTGACTCTTTAAATACTTGCTTATATTATTGGCAGAAAAAAGGCTTCCTGTATTATCTGCCAGATATACAGATAGATTTTCCAGAAATCGCACATTTCGTATTTTTTCCCTAAATACAACATCGCGAAGCAAAATGGATTCATAAACGTTTTTTAGGTACTCAAACGAAAGATTCTCATCTGTGCCTAAAGATGCCAGATAGGGCATGCCTCCAATGCGTAGATATTTATTTAAACTGTCCTGTCCTTTTTCCAGCCGGTGAAAAACAAGAAATTCCCGGTAGGAAAGAGTATGAACCGTAAACATAATGTATCTTCCGCTTAAATATGTAGCCAATTCACCGGAAAGAAGATGTGAATTACTTCCGGTTATGTATAAATCAGCCAGGTTTTCAGCAAAAAGGGATTTTAAGGCATTCTCAAATCCCTCAATTTCCTGGATTTCATCAATAAACACATAATTGTCCTTTCCTTTCTGCAACTGTGAAACGATATAATCGTATAAATCCACTCCGTTTTTTAAATCCCAAAATTCTGCAAGTTCAGTATTTATATAAAGAATATGAGACTTTGGGTTTTCTTTTTTGATCTCGTCAATTAAACCATAAAGAATGTAACTCTTTCCGGCACGGCGTTGCCCTGTTATTACCTTAATTATCCGGGAACCCACATAGGGATGTATCTGTTCTATGTAGAGTGAGCGGGAAATATATTTTGGTTCAATTTCAATCATAATTGAAACTATACTACATTTTCAACTATTTGTCAATCATAACATAAACTAAACTACAACTTAACGTAAGTTTCAATCATGATTGAAACTATGCTGTATTTTCATATTTGGTGTACAAATTCTCACAATAGGGATAGTAATTTTTCTTATTTTATGATATGAAAGAATAGGAGTAAAAGATGGTACACAAAAAATTGATATTTGCCGATGAAATTGCAAATGTGCTCAAGAATAGCAAGAGCGTTACTATCCCCAAAACAAGAGAAGACATTCTGGCTCTTGCCCTTGGCGGATCTATGGAAAACGAAAGTTTTGATGTAACTTATGACGTAAACGGTAAACCGTTCACAGAAGTTACTGTAGCGCGCTGCAAAAACGGCGCTGCTGTCAACTATACCGAAGACTATATGCGAAGGCGCGATCCAGACTGTCTTATAGTTGCCGATGACCTCCCATCCGACAAACCCAATTACAAGGACGAATATAAAAAGGATTTTGCTCTGCTTCGCAAAGAAACTCTAAATTGGCTTTCCGAACAAGACCTTGTTGTTGTTCCTTTTTTGGCAGGAGGCGCCACATACGGATACCAGGCTGCTTATATTGGACCTAGTAACGCTTCCTTTTTTGCCGCCGGTCTTTCCGATCTTCAGCATTTTGTAAATATTGACGAATTCAAAGGCGAAAAGTTTGAGCCTGTAATGATAATTTTTTTAGCCCCGCCATTTAGGCATACTCATTTTGACGGCAAACAAATTGTTGTCCATAACCGCCTGGAAAACATGTACGAAATGTTTTCGTACAATCTATATCCCGGCCCCAGCGCAAAAAAAGGTGTTTACGGCTTTTTGCTTCACATTGGCGAAAAAGAAGGCTGGCTAACTGCTCACACATCAGCAGTAAAAATAATTACGCCGTACGATAACGAAATTGTTATCATGCACGAAGGCGCTTCTGGCGGCGGAAAAAGTGAAATGGGCGAAAATATCCACCGCGAACCCAATGGCATGATTTTTTATGCACAACATAGCCAAACAGGCGAAAGGATTCACCTTCGCATCGCTGAACCCTGCGAACTAAGGCCTGTTGCCGATGATATGGCGCTTTGCCATCCCGAAATGCAAAGCGGCAGCGGAAAAATGGTAATTCAGGATGCCGAAAACGGCTGGTTTTTGCGCCTTGATCATATCAAAGAATACGGTACCGAACCTATTCACGAAAAAATTTGTATGCATCCTAGTGAGCCGCTTATTTTTATTAATATTGAGGGCAAACCCAATTCGACAGCTCTAATTTGGGAGCATACTATCGATTCAACCGGTATACCGTGCCCCAATCCCCGTGTTATTTTGCCGCGCCGCATGACGCCGGGTGTAGTGAATGATCCAACCGAAGTCGATATTCGCAGTTTTGGAGTACGCACTCCTCCTTGTACAAGGGAGCGTCCAACTTACGGTATTTTGGGAATGGTGCAGATTATACCTCCCGCGCTTGCATGGCTTTGGAGGCTTGTTGCCCCGCGCGGTCATAATAACCCCAGCATTGTAGAAACAGAAGGAATGACAAGCGAAGGCGTAGGCTCATTTGGTCCGTTTTTAACAGGCAGAATAACCAATTTTGCCAATTTGCTGCTTGACCAGATTGTTAACTCTCCGGGGGTGCGATATGTTGTTTTACCCAATCAACATATCGGCGTTTATCAGGTTAGTTTTTTCCCCCAGTGGATTGCCCGCGAGTACATTGCAAGACGAGGCACTGCCAAAGTTAATCCGGATCACCTGATACCGGCGCGCCTGCCTCTTTTGGGTTACTGTCTGGAAAGCCTTAAATTGGACGGTCAGTACGTAAAAAAATCGCTGTTACGCCCGGAATTACAAACGGCAGTAGGAACAGACGGTTATGACAAAGGCGCCAAAATGCTCACCAACTTTTTTAAACGGGAACTTAAAAAATACGACGAACCCATCCTAAACCCTATGGGTAAGGAAATTATTGACCTTTGCATGAACGATGCAACACTAGAGGATTACTTAAACGTCATCCCCATGCGATATTGATGGACTGTATTCCTGTTTCACAGGATTCTCTTAAAAAGGCTGCACAAATCCTGTGCAGCGGCGGTCTTGTTGCTTTCCCTACCGAGACTGTTTACGGTCTTGGAGCGGATGCGTTTAATGCAGAAGCAATTGCCAAAGTTTTTGAAGCAAAAAACCGCCCTTCTTTTGACCCCCTGATTATCCACATTGCGGCAATAGAAACTCTGGAAAAAGTAGCGGATATGTCCCTTGTAAACAAGGAAACACGGAAAAAGCTCTTTTTGCTGGCGGAAAACCTGTGGCCGGGCCCGCTTTCCATTGTTCTGCCCAAAAATACGAGGATACCCGGTATTGCTACCGCCGGCCTTAACACAGCGGCAATCCGCTTTCCCGGCCACGAAGCCGCTCAAAAGCTAATTTCCCTTTCCACAGGAGCGCTGGCAGCTCCAAGCGCCAACCCCTTTGGTTCACTGAGCCCGACAAAAGCCGAACATGTGCGGGATAAACTTGGCGATAAAATCGATATGATACTGGATGGCGGCGCTTCACGGATTGGGCTTGAATCCACTGTAATTGACATTACCTCTGGCTGTTTAAGAATCCTTAGACCCGGCGGCACCACCAAAGAAGCGATCGAAAAATTGATTGGACAAATATCAAATAATAATGAGCAAATAGCAAAGAGCAATCAAACCAAAGGTTTGGAGCAATCAAACCAAAGGTTTGGAGCAATCAAACCAAAGGTTTGGAGCAATGAAAATTGCCCTCAGGTTTCGCCGGGGTTGCTTAAGAGTCATTATGCTCCTCGTACGCCTCTTTTTGCATTGAGTAGGGAGGCTATTTTACTTCAGCCGCCTAAAATTGGGGATGGTTTTCTCTTTTTTGATGGTTTTACTAAAGATATTTGGCTGGAAAAGTATTTGTCAGGACATAAAAACGTCACTGTTGATGATAAGACGGTAATTGTGAGGGTTCTTTCCGAGTCAGGGCAGTT
>JAITFY010000016.1 GCA_031281025.1 Treponema sp.
CCGTAACCCGCACCACCCTTGAAAAAACAATGTCGTTATTTTGTGGTACTAATCCCATTTGATTTGGTGATTCAATTCTTGTTGCAGGTGCGGAAGGGAAGTCTCTCCATGGTTCTATATGGAGAGTTTCTCTAACTGTGTCGTTTCTATCTGCGGCATCAGCAGCAAGTAAATCCGGCGGCAAAAGCGGCAGCGCTGAAGGTTCTTCTTGCGGCTCCTCTTGTCTCAATGGCTGTACTTCAGGCTGCTCTTGCACGATTGGTTGAACTGGCTGCTGTTCTTGTACTATTGGCTGAACCGGCTGCTGTTCTTGCACAATTGGCTGTACAGGTTCTTCCAAAGGTTGAACCAAAGTTTCATCGGGAATAATTTCTATTGGTTCAGTTTGTTCATATTCAGTTTCCATATCTATTTCTATTTCTACAACCATTTCAATCTGACTGTCAGTTTCATCGGTTAGTTCAAGCAAAGCCTGTTGTTCATCAATTTCTTCTATGAGTTCATTGTTAATTTTATCCGTTCCTGCGCAGGAAAATAAAAAAAAGAAAAAAGCAAATGTTATGGTTGTTATTAAATTCTTCATGGGATACGCTCCAATAATTTATCTATTGCTGCTTCGATATTTTCCCGCCATTGTTCTTCGCCAATTCTAAGAGGATCTTGCCAAAATTCCGCCGCATCTTCTTCTGTCCAGGTTGTTCTTCTGTCTCTTTGGAGAATTATCCCGGGGACAAAATCCGGCTCATCCGGTAAAAAAAGTTCGCCTGCAGGGATTGGTAAATTAAAGATAAGCCTTTCCGGTTCAGTTTCTATTCGTTCTGGCCGTTCTGGCGCATTGTTTAC
Organism: Treponema sp.; assembly: GCA_031281025.1. Classification (GTDB taxonomy): domain Bacteria; phylum Spirochaetota; class Spirochaetia; order Treponematales; family Breznakiellaceae; genus WQXQ01. The sequence goes on from JAITFY010000016.1 coordinate 844, forward strand.
TAACGATAATAATACCGATAGAGTCAGCAAAAAGACAAAAACACCTGTACAGATCAGTACAAACCGCTGCTTTTGCGCGGCAGACAATTTTTGAAACCAATTCTGTATAGTTTGAATTATTTTAACCAATTTCCCCCTCCGATACTTATTATATCAGAAGAATCTTTAAAATAACAGTATATTTGATTTTTTTCCCACAAAAGACCCCGATACCTTGCAGAAATTAAAAAGAAAATGTATAATATACTTCTGGGGTTTAGGAGAACAGGTATGTTCAAAACAATATTTATAGTAGATGATAATGACACAAATCTTACTTCGGCAAAAGAAGCGCTGAAGGATCAATACCGGGTAATGACCCTGCCTTCTGCGGCAAAAATGTTTGCCCTTATAGAAAAAGTCACGCCGGATTTAATTTTATTGGATATTAAAATGCCGGAAATGGACGGTTTTGAAGCTTTACATCTTTTAAAAGCCAATGCTTCTTTGGCAAATATTCCGGTTATATTCCTTACCAGCATGGCTGATGTTTCTGTAGAAGTCCGCGGTTTCCAGCTGGGTGTGGTTGATTTTATCACAAAACCATTTTCCGCACCTGTATTACTAAACCGTTTAAAAACCCATTTAGATATAGACAGTCTTATTCGCGAACGGACAACCGAGCTTCGGCAGCGAACAGAGCAGCTTCAACATCTGCAAAACAGCATAGTGTTTGTTGTGGCGGACATGGTAGAAAAGCGCGATAGTGAAACAGGCGGTCATATCGAACGTACAACGGCATATATGGAAATACTGCTGGATGCCATGCTGGAACAGGGAGTTTACATCGAAGATATTTGTGACATCGACTTTAAATTGTTCGTTTCCTCTGCACGTCTCCATGATGTAGGCAAAATCACCATCTCGGATGCAATTTTGAATAAACCCGGTAAATTGTCGGACAAAGAATCTAAAATAATGATGACACACGCTGTAGAAGGCGAGCGAATTATCGATCAAATTGTCTCCCGGGCAGGAGATGGGGCATTTTTGCACAGAACCAGATTACTTGCTAATTCTCAAAATTTAACAGAGGAAGAAATTGCAATTATGATGACCCATGTAACAGAAGGTGAAAAGATAATCGAGCAAATTATAACCCGAACAGGAGACGAGGTGTTTTTACAAAACGCCAAATTGTTTGCAGGGTATCACCACGAACACTGGGATGGAAAAGGTTATCCATACGGGTTAAAGGGAACAGCTATTCCGATTCAGGGGCGGCTCATGGCCTTCGCTGACGTATACGACGCGCTTATTTCGGAAAGACCTTACAAAAAACCAATTACACATGAGGAGGCGGTTGAAATTATCATGGAAAACGCCGGAACACAGTTCGATCCTTCAATTGCAAATGTGTTTTATTCTGTAAGTGACCAATTAAAAGCGGTTATGTTGGGTTGTCCAAAAAAAACCGATAATAAAAGGTAGAGCAAGAGATAAGTCGTATGCAAAACAAACAAAAAGCGTACCTGCCAGATAAGTTTTTGCGGGTAATGTTGAATTCAAGTCCACATATTAGCGTTCTGTTTAACAGCCGCTTTCAGGTAATTGATTGTAATTCAGCGGCGCTGGAGTTTCTGGGATTTAAGACAATAGAGGACATGGCCGCCGGATTCATGGAACGTTTAAGCAGTAGTATGCCGGTACACCAACATGACAAAGAGCGCGAGATTTCTATACCCGAAAGGTTCATGACTGCGGCAAAAGAAGGGGCAATCGACTTTGAAACCGAACTTGATTTAAACGGCACCATACGGAATGTACATGTAAAATTGAGAAAGATTCCCAACGAAAACGACTTTTTAATCGCTGCTTTTGTTGTAGACATGACCGACTTTCGACAGCGGGAGAATGAACTCGCTCATGAACGTGAACTTAATGAGTTCCAGTTGACCAAATTAAAATTGGTGGTTAAAGGCTCTAAAATAGGTTTATGGGATATGGAAGTCATAGAAAACGATCCGGTTAATCCGTTAAATGCTTTCAACTGGTCGGATGAATTCCGAAATATGCTGGGTTTTTCTGATGAAAATGACTTCCCCAATATTTTTAGCAGTTGGAGCGATCGCCTGCATCCCGATGATTTTGACAGAACTCTTGACAGTTTAGAAAAACATTTACTTGACACAACCGGTAATACGCCTTACGACATAGAGTATCGTTTGATGATGAAAAACGAAGAGTACGCATATTTCCGCGCCTCCGGCGAAACCGTACGGGATGAAAAAGGACATGCCATACGTGTTGCAGGCGCGCTAATGGATATTACAGAAACGAAGCTTATGACAAAGGCGTTAAATGACGCTGTTAACGAGTCGCAAAAAACCATCGAGATTATGTCAAGCGTACTAAATAACACTGACGCCATGCTTTATGTAAGCGATAAGGATACCGGTAAATTATTGTTCATAAACGATTCCATGAAAAACCATTTTAACATCGAAAGCGATGTGATGGGTAAACATTGCTACGAGGTTTTTAACTTAAACGCAAATGAAAGGTGTGAGTGGTGCCCCTGTAAAAAACTTGACATTGATCAAGACGAGGTTGTCGTATGGGAAGAACGCAATTCATTAACAAAACGCTATTACCGTAATACAGACCGGTATATTGACTGGCCAGGCGGAAAAAAAGTCCACCTCCAGCATCGTGTAGAATTAACCGAGATAAAGCAAGTGCAGGACGAGCTTGAACGCAATCAGAAAATGCTGTCTGCAGTGAACAGTGCAGCGGCTTTCCTGCTCAATTCTGATACAGATACTTTTGAAAACGCCATGCTTCTTGGCATGAAAGAGATAGCCCAAGTTGTGGAAGTTGACCGTGTTTATATTTGGAAAAATTTTCTTTCCGATGACAAGCTTTACTGCACTCAGATATCAGAGTGGTCTGAAAATGTGGAGCCGCAGCAGGGAAAGGATTTTACACGTGGAATATTATACAGCGAAAGCATACCAAGATGGGAAACAGAGCTTTCTGCGGGAAATTGTATAAACAACACGGTGCGAAATTTGCCTGAAAAAGAACAAGCGCTGTTTTACTTACAGGACATAGTATCTATTTTAATTGTACCCATATTTATCAAGGAGCAATTTTGGGGGTTCGCCGGCTTTGACGATTGCCACAAAGAACGGATATTTACAAAAGAAGAAGTATCCATCCTGCGTTCCGCCAGTGTGTTACTCGCAAGCAGCTGGCTTCGTACAGAAATGGTATTAAGTCTCCGTAATACATCCGTCCAGTTGGAATTGGCACTTCAACAGGCGGAATCTGCCAACAGGGCAAAAAGTGATTTCCTTAGCACTATGAGCCACGAAATACGTACTCCAATGAACGCAATTCTGGGTATTACCGAAATCCAGCTCCAGAACGATGCGCATGATCAATACATAAAAGAAGCGTTTGAAAAAATCTATGTTTCCGGTGACCTGCTGCTGGG
>JAITFY010000117.1 GCA_031281025.1 Treponema sp.
GACCTTGCCGATGTTTACGAAGGACTCCGTGACGAAACCAGTATTGTTTTGGTAAATGGACAGCCTGCAGTAACAATGATAGTACAAAAACAAAGCGGAAAAAATTCTGTACAAACCGCAAAAGACTTACGCATCAGACTGGAAAGAATGGAGAGAGAACTTCCGCCGGATATTACCATAACAGAGCTATGGAATACTACCGACATTGTGGAAAATTCTTTAAATCAGGTAACAAACACCGCATTCATGGGCGCTTTTCTTGCGATATTTACACTTTTTTTATTCCTGCGTTCGGGAAAACCAACAATGATTATCGGGATCAGTATTCCTGTATCTATCATTATTACAATGTTATTTATGTATTTTGCAGGCCTTACATTAAATCTTATGACAATGGCAGGCCTGATTCTGGGAATAGGAATGTTGATAGATAACTCTATTGTTATTCTGGAAAATATTTACAAATACCGGGAAAAAGGCGCAAAACTAAAAACCGCATCGGTTTTAGGCACATCGGAAATGATAATTGCCATTACAACATCAACTCTTACTACCATCTGCGTTTTTGCTCCAATGGTAATGTTTCAGGGCCTTTTGGAAGTAGCCGGCGAAATGTTTTCGGGGCTGGCTTTTACTGTTGTCATATCATTAAGCATATCGCTTGCTACGGCTATTTTTCTGGTTCCTGTCCTTTGCAGTCATTATCTGCCGATTGTTACGCGAAAACAAGTACCTCTCAAAGGAGCACTTGGTAAACTTGACTCAAAGTTTGAAGGATTTTATGCTTGGCTGGAAACCAAGTATAAAAATGCCGTTAGAAAAACTTTGAACCGCAAGTTCCTTGTTATCCTTTTTTTGCTTTTGTTATTCGCCGGAAGTATAGTACTTATTCCACAAATAGGCTGGGAATTTATGCCGGCACAGGAAGAAGATAATGTCAACATATCGGCAACTTTGCCAATGGGTACTCCTCTTACGGAAACAGAAGCAGTTTTACGGCAGCTGCAGTTTATCGCAGAGAGGGAAATACAGGGAATTGACAGAATAACCCTTCGTGCAGGCGGAGGCGGTTTCATGGGCTTTGGCGGAGAAAGCAGCAATTCCGGTTCTTTAAGAATTAACCTGCCGGAATACTCAAAAAGAATTGAAAGCGCAAATGAAATAAAAGATATACTGCGCCCTTACTTTAACCAATTTCCGGGCGTTATGTTTAACTTTGGCGGCGGTATGGGCGGCGGCATGATGGGAGGAGGTTCTGCGGTTGATATTATTTTACGAACAGATAACCTGGTGAAAGGCAAGGCGATGGGAGAACAAATCTCTGCATTGCTAAAGGAAAGGTTATCTGATTATTTAAATGAACCAATGGTAGATTTAAGAGACGGACTGCCTCAGTATGAAATAGTAATTGATCGTGAAAGAATGTACGCTCTTGGACTTAACACTTTTATAGTTGGCAATGAAATCAGGGCAGCGGTAGATGGAGTAACTGCCACAAGATACAAATCGGGCGGCAAAGATTACGATGTGCTTTTAATTCTTGCAGAAGCAGATCGCAACACACTACCCGCTCTTGATCACATTTTTATAAACAGCCAAATGGCAGGCCGGGTTCCTCTTTCCAGTTTTGTCCGTTATCAGGAAGGTACAGGTCCTCTTACAATCAATCGTGAGAATCAAAGCCGTATAATTACTGTTTCTGCAACAGCAAGACCCGGCGTAAGGACAAACCATCTGCAGGCTATGGTGGAACATATAATCAGAACCGAAATTCCCGTGGAAGATGATGTGATCATTGAATATGGCGGCGCCAATACAGAAATGATTAAAATGTTTGGGCGTTTTATAATGATCTGTATAGTTGCTATCTTTTTGGTATTTGGTATTATGGCAAGTCTTTTTGAATCATTCCGCTCTCCGTTCATTATTATTTTTACAATTCCGCTGTCTGTAATTGGAATTGTTGCAATATACTTAATTACCAATACAATTTTTAATGCGCTGACAGCTGTTGGACTTTTGGTATTGATTGGTATTATTACAAATAACGGTATCATCCTTGTTGATTACACAAATCTTCTTCGCAAACGCGGGTACCCGCTTCATGATGCAATTACCGAAGCCGCTAGCAGCCGCCTTCGCCCAATTCTGATGACCACTCTTACAACAGTTCTTGGTCTTGTGCCTATGGCATTTTTTCCGGGCGAAGGCACGGAAATTGTTTCTCCCATCGGTTTGACCGTTCTGGGCGGTCTTTCCTTTGGCACATTAATGACACTGTTTCTTATGCCCGTAATATATGTGATAATAAATAAACATTCAGACAAACGGATTGCCAAAGCGCAGCAAAAGCGTGAAAGAATCGCCGCAGGCAAAGGGCGAGCCAAAATGAAAATGGAGGAATCATGAAACGAATAGAAATAATCGCAAATCGTTCAGTCGAAGAAAACATTCTTGAAGCTCTTGCAAAAGAAGAAGCCGGGAAATACTACACAATGATTTCCAATGTATTGGGGGTTGGCGCTTGCGGCCCCCGCATGGGAACCGCAGTTTGGCCGGAAGAAAATTTTTCGCTTGTCATTTGGTGCGAAGAAGAAGAAGCTCAAAAAATCCAACAGGCAATTACCACAGTAAAAGAAAAATTCCCGGGCGAGGGTATTAAACTTTTTGGGTTGTAAATTAACTATTAATTTCCGAGTCCATTTTTTGCTGCAAATTCGTCTGGATATACTTTCTAATTTTGGTACGAACATCCGGATCGGTACGTTGGGTGTATATCATTACATAGAGTTTACCGCTTGAAACATCACGGGAGCCAAAAACGACAGCTTCTACCTTTAGAAGCATAGTCTGGAGTTTAAGCTGAATATCTTTAATTAGCGTTTTTGCCGAAAATGCCGGATCTTGTTTAAAAACACATGAAAAACCTACAATACTTATATCTTTGATAACACCGTTTAAATAATCGCCTCCAAAGGGTATATTTATAACCGCATTTGTTTCATGATCCATACAAGCACGCAAATACTTCCGCCTTCCTCTGGCATTTAAACGTTCAAGTATTTCGCGGATAATCGTGATGTATTGGCTCATGTCGTGTTTTATTTGAAAAAATCCACATGTAATATTTTTTAACCTGCTTTGAATCTCGTCATCTTTAATGGAATAAAAAACACCTAATTTAGTATCAGGTGCAATTTTTAATACACCTGCAACCCATTTTTCCCATTCACTAAGCGCTATTTTTTCATCAATAACAATAAAAATAATTGAATCTGGATATTTCTTTAATGCGTATGCAAGACGTTTGTGATCTTTTGCTGTATATGCTTCATATTCGTGCTGCACAAGCTCCAAAATAACCTGATTCTGTATTAATGGAGTAGGATAAACAAAAAATATTTTTTTACCAAATTCCATTTCAGAGGTATCTTGAGGTTTTTTCTTATTATCCATAATATATCCCAACTACTCGAAACTAATAAGCTCCATTTCAAAAACCAAATAGCTATTGGCTGGAATAATTCCACCCACTTCCCTATCTCCGTAAGCAAGTTCAGGCGGGATAATCACAAGGCGTTTTTCACCTGCCTGCATATCCAAAAGAGTTTCATCCCATCCTTGAATAACACGTCCGGTTCCTGCTCTGACTTCAAATGGCTGGCCGCCTACGGAAGAATCAAAAACGGTTCCATCAAGGAGTCTGCCGGTATAATGAGCCCTAACAATTTGACCCTGTCTTGGTTTTGCCCCTCTTCCGGGCGCTTGAATTATATAACGTATCCCGGATGCAGTTCGCTGTGCATTGGGAAAGTCAGCGTTAATTTTGGCGATATCCGCTTCACTTTGAGCCAGCGCTCTTCTTTGGCTTTCTGCTCCTACCTGGCTTAATAGTCTGTCAAAATTTTCCTGATCGGCTTTAAATGCGTTTGCTTCCTCGCCATTACGAATAATTGTAATGCGTTCAATTCTGTCACCCTGTCTTGTTGTATTGACAATATTCTGCCCCTGAACAACATGACCAAATACTGTATGTCTCCCGTCTAAATGCGGAGTAGGAACTATCGTGATAAAAAACTGGCTGCCGTTAGTACCGGGGCCTGCATTAGCCATTGAAAGGATGCCTGGCCTGTTATGCTGCAGCCCAGCGTCGAATTCGTCGGGGAAGCGGTAACCGGGTCCACCCCTGCCGTTTCCGTCAGGACAGCCGCCCTGAATCATAAAATCCTGGCCATCTCCGTTTGTTACAGAAATTACACGGTGAAATGTCAGACCGTCATAAAAACGCCTGCCTCTGTGGCTGGCCATGTTACCTTCTGCAAGAGCTACAAAGTTAGTAACAGTAAGAGGTGTACGCTGATATTCCAGGCGAACAATTATCTCACCACGATTAGTGGTTATTTGGGCAAAAAGCCCATCACCAAGATTCAGATTTTGAGCATTTGCCCTGCATGCACCCATAACTAACACCATCCCAATTAAAATACATTTTGTTAATAATTTGTTTTTCATACGAGCATTGTAGCATATTTCCATATTCTTGACAATATATCGTGCATCACCTTTCCACTGTAAAAGTTATCATAGCTTCTTCATAGCCATTTTGTACATGCAGCATATTTATACCAGGCAAACGCGGCAGGAAAAAAACAAAAGGACGCTCTGTACTGAATGTTCTGTCATTGTGGGTTACATACAATACATCATCCTGACCTCCAATTACTTCCACAGGGATTTCGTACATTCCAAAATTGTGATTGGAAAGATATACAAATCTGTCTCTGGGATTAATAATTTCCAGCGGACGTGAACCAAAATCCAATGATCCTTGCCTTACAACTGCATTAAACCATGCTTGATACTCCGCCGGGTAAATGGTTTCGCTTCTTCCACTTACAATTATATGCCACGTACAAACATTTGAATCTTCGTCTGGATGTATATATTCATTGATAACCGAAAGACAGCCCTGCCCCGGCTCCATTCCAGATACCGCACAAATCTGTTTTAATTGCCAATTAACAGGCTCGGGAAAATCAAGAGCAGGATCATTGAGCCACATTCCTGTATGCAGAGCATTTAGGGTATTACGAACAATGGCGGCAGGAAGAGAGCTGCCTGTTTTATTTAAAACAGTTTCTCCTGTAAAGTTTCCCATCCATACACCTGCAGAATATTTTTTTGAAGCGCCTAAAGCGACAATGTCCTGAAATTGATTGGCAGTTCCTGTCTTAAAAATCGATGGAAACGACGTTCTAAAATTCCTGCCTGCACCAAAAGCCATCACTCTGGCATCGGCATCCGATAAAAACGAACAAATAATCCGCGCAGTATCAGCCGAATAAATTTGATGACCTCTGTCAGTTAAAAGTTGATTGTTATCTGCTATTTGATATGTTACCGGCAAAAATATTCCGTCTCGTGGAAAAACACTAAATCCCCTGACAAGTTCCAAAAGGCTTACAGGCGCATTTCCCAAAGCTAAACCCAATCCTGCATCCTGAGCAGATTTTTCCACAGAGTGGAATCCAAGCTTAAGAAGATGTTCTGTATAATTTCGTACGCTGAGTCTGTATAACAAATAAACCGCAGGAATATTCAAACTGGAAGCAAGGGAAGAGCGAAATAACACAGGGCCGTTAAAACGATTGTTAAAGTTCTGCGGAAAATAGACTTCCGTTACACCATAGGTCACCGGTATATCTGCAATTACATCTGACGGCATAAAACCATTTTCCAGCGCCATTGCATAAAGAAACGGTTTCATGCTGCTGCCCGGCTGATTTAACGCTAGAACTCCGTCTATCTGCCCGGCTGCATTTTCGTTAAAAAAGTCGGCGCTTCCTACCCATGCAAGTATTTCCCCTGTTTCATTGTTTATAACAAAACCAGATCCGTTGGTAATGCGCGAAGAATATAGTATTGCCACATTGCCCGCAATTTCGTTTTCCAGATAATGCTGAAGCATCAGGTCTAGGGAAAGATGTATTTCGGTTTCCTGGCTGCCTGACTGACGTTGCTGTCCATTAATTAATCGAATAAGATGCGGCGCTTCAAACGGATACCTAAAACGGCGTGCAGACGAAATTGCAAATTCAAAATCCCTCTCATCAATTTGCGCAAATAGCGGCCATTTATTTGCCAAAGTTCTGTTATCTGCAAACCTAAAGTGTAATTCCGCTGCAGCGGCTGCACAATTTACAGGGTTATCCAGCGGGTTATAAAGGTTTGGGCGGCGCGGTATTACAGCCAAACAAAAAAGCTGCGCTCCAGAAAGCATGGAAATATCGCTGGAAAAAAAAGCACGTGATGCAGAAGTAATCCCTTCCGAAGAAAAACCAAAAGGAAGAGAGTTTAAATACATTTCAAGAATTTCATCCTTGCTAAAACGCGCTTCCAGGCGCAGGGCGTTAAACATCTCAATTATTTTTGAACCTGTAGTTTGCCGGCGGTTTCCCGAGGAATCAGCATTATCTGAAATGATACGCGCCAGCTGCATGGTAATTGTAGAAGCTCCGCTTACTACCCTGCCTGTGGAAATATATTGAGTTAACGCACGAAATAAAGCAAAAACATCAATGCCAGAATGAAAATAAAAACGTTTATCTTCCGCAAATACAAATATATCTTTTACATGAGCAGGGATTTCCAAAGACTTTTCCCTTCGCAAACCATCTTCCAAAGGCGTTATCTGCAGCAACATCCCATAACGATCGTAGTAACGCACACTGTAAGGCCTTGATTGAAATTCAGCCAACTCAGGGTAAGGAGAAAAACGGAGAAGGAGCCAAACACAAAAGAGCAAAGAACAAAAAGCAAAGAGCACAACTATTATTTTTATCCTTCGTTTTGCAATCATATTATGTTAACTCCAAACTAACCTCCTACTCAATTGTGTAAATTAACCCTTTTGTTCTGCCGAAAATTTCCGGTTCGTACATTAGCTCGGCTTGAACAGGCGGCGTTGGGTATACTCCCCTTCGCACTGTACGGAACAAAAAGCTAACCGTTGATTCTCCCCTGTTAAAACGATCCCAAAAGTATTGGATTTCGTTATCATAAATCGCCTGGTGGCTCAGCCATGAGCCTCTTTGTGTTGGAGTATCATTTCCGCTTGTGCCGCCTGTTTCATCAAAGGTGGCGGTGGTAACAAAAGCCATGTCCATTATCTCTGCACCGGAAGGAACAGGCACACGGAGCGCAAGATATGTACGATCCCTTATCGAAGATACCCGTACTCTGGCACGGTATGTTCTTCCGCTTTGCAAAGCTGTACCGCTTATCTCCCGGCCTGTGGTTACATCGTAAAGAGTAAGGAATAAACCTATCCCTTCGTCACGGAAAGACTGCAGCTCTGAAGGTATTGCGTAATTTAATGAAGCTGTGTAATAAAGATTTCCTCTGCCGCTGCGCGTAAAATTCAACTGCTGCATTCTATCCTTTGGAACATTTACCAAGACAGGATTACTAAAGTCAAATGTTCCCGTAACGGGTTTTGCTCCCAGTCCAACAAATGTTCCCTGCAAGAGTTCAACCGCACCAAGCGTAACTGCTCCGCGTACATCAATATTCGTGAGGTCTTCGGCTCTTATCAAAGCATCCACCGCAGAAAGAACACGAACCGTTACCGCAGTACTCTGCCAATGTCCCCTTCCAGAACGTTGATTTTCCAGCAGCGTAAAAAGGAGGCGGGTATTAATTTCGTCTCCGGGGAACTGTTCTGCGAAAAATTGCAGACAAAGAGCGAGCTGCTCAATCTGGCCGCCGTAAAAGTGAAAACGGTTTTGTTCCAGCGGATCTGTAAGGTCTACTCCCCTTGTTGTCAGCCGCATGAGGTTTCGCAAACGCTGTGCAACGTTTGTTGCATCGCTGTCTCGCTCCATAACACGGTAGGTCATGCCAACAAAAGCAAGTACAGATGGATCAACATTATCGCGGCTTAACATTTCTACCAGTCTGGATGGATCTACTCTTTCACCCAAAAGAGCAAAAACATACAACATATATGATTGCAAATACGACTGATAATAGTAATAGGAAGAATCTCTGCGCCAGTTTTGCATCGCCTGATACTCACGATTCAGGTATGCAACCAGGCTGGCAGTATTAAGCGAAGGTGGAATATTCATTCCCTTTACTTTTGCAGCTGCAATTGTGTGGGCTATGCGCAGGCTAACGTAAAAATTCGCTCTTGTGCCGGTTGGCCAAAACGGAAAACCGCCGTTGGAAAGCTGAATCTGCGCCCATGATCGCAATTCATTTTCGATTACACGATGCGGATCGGCTACTTCTGAACTAAGATTCAAAACATCAATGTATTCGCCAAAAATTATAAGAGGTTTAATTGCAGAACTTCGCTGTTCAAGGCATCCATAAGGATAATGAAAAAGATAGGAAACAGAAGAATCCAGTAAACTTAAACGTGTAGCGTCAAGAGTAAGCGAAAGACTTCCCATACCGCCGTCTGCAAATGACGGAATCACAAAACCTTCGCTGGCGGAGTTACCTGTAACTGTACCCGTTGTTGTAATTGTTTCCGTGACAAACGGACGCTCGATTATCATTTCACGCACCAGTCTTTCGTTAAGGATATTTGAGTTTATCGTAAAGTTAAGGGTTACGTTTCCCTGTCTGACAGCGGCAACATCAAAGTAAACAACGGCATTTTCTCCACTGCGAACAGTTACACGCCGTTCTGTTGTCCCGTCGACAAACGCATGTCCTGTTACCTTTGTTAGACCGCTTGATTCAACATTCGGCAAAGGAGCGCCGACATCAAGCTTTACATTAATTGTATGTGAAGCCGAATCAAGGTTTGTAATCAACACTCCCACTTCGGCAGTATCCCGTTCACGCAGCCGGCGGGGAACAACTTCCCTTACATTTATCATGTTTTGTGCGGCAATTTCACTTTCCTTTAAGGCAAACAGATCTCCGCGCACCCCAAAGACCGTTACGCGATATGTTGTCAGGTTATCGGGAAGTTTAAAGGTGTGAGTTACCCTGCCGTTAACATCGGTTATCAGCATTGGTTCAAAAACAGCAGTTGGATTAAAATCGCTGCGTTCTTCCAATTTGTTTTCGTTGGAGTCTCCTCCCATACGATCTCTTACAGCGTATGTTATTGGGTCCATCAACATGGAACGTGAATCCCCCCCAGCCGTAAAAATAGGGAATTGCGCAGCAGAATAAAAATGGTTAATTGGATCGGGTACACGGTAATTGATAAGATCCAATACGCCCCTGTCAACTGCCATCAATGTAAGTTCGGCATTGGGAAGAGGCTGGCCGCCTCTTGTTGCAATTAGTGTAATTGTAACCTCTTCACCCGGGCGGTAAGTTCTTTTGCCGGTTTGTACATTGACAGAAAAAGCCTTTACACGCGGATTAACATTAAGCCTTGTTACGCCATAAAAACCCTTTGGTTTGTCTAAATCTACAGATCCGTATTCATGAGTTGGAGGGCCGGAACGTACAGAATAGGAAGAAACAGAAACGTATATTACAGGCACATAGTTACGTGCAATGGGAATATCAATAACAGTGACAGATTCTGCAAAATGACGGACTTCTTCTGTAAAAATGCCTTCTCTTTCCACTGTGATTAGATAATAACCGGATGGAAGCGTACTTTGCAGCAAAACCTTTGCCGTATCACCAGGCTCATACATACTCTGATCCGGAACAAGACGTATTTCTTCGGCGCTGTTCATGTTCCAGTAACCGCCTGCTCCTGTAACAAAAAAACTTGTTTCTGTAAGGACGGTTCTGCCTTCCATGTCAACAGACGTTACGCGAAGAATATGAAAACCGGCTGCCGAAGGTCTTAACCTGATACTTCCGCCGCCATTTTGGATATTTATTGTTTGAACACTGTCAGTTATTTGGTGAGGTGTGTATTCGTCATGAATAAATCCACTTACACCCCTTTGCTGGACACGCCGCCATTCTTCGCGTATCAGCTCAACTCTAATCTGCCTGGCGCCTTCGCCGCTTTGCAGAAAAAGACTGTTATCTGTAGTTAATTCCCCTGACGTTTTAACCGTAATATAGTTGCAGGTAAATTCCTCACCTACACGGATAAAACCGGAAAAACTGTGGCTTAAGCCAATGTAAAAGCTTGCTGGATGCGCCAACACAGAACGGAAAGCAGTAACCATCTGATTACCAAGGTCTGTAACTCTTGCTTCGGCCTGATAAACATAAGGAGCGCCTGTTACCCTGCTTCCCCCTGTTTTGTGGCTTATAGTTGCAGTACCCTGTCCGCTTAACGCTCCGCTTTCTGAGCCGACATGCCGTTTGCTATCCCATGCACGCATCGGTCCAAAAACAAAACCCCTTGTGTGAACGCCGGACGGTCTGAAAGTACCCGTTTCCTCGAACCATGCCGCCTCCCATGATGCGCCCGAAAGGCTTCCGCCCGCAAGATAACTTGCCCTAAGGGTCAGGTTGATGTCGTCACCTAATATGACGGCTTCAGGCGGGAATGAAAGAGCTGCCTGAAACCTTAATCTTTCAAAAAAAGCTACCGTTATTGGAATATGGGCAACCATTTCGTTTAACTCGGTTCCATCGCTTATTCGTCTGTATACAAGTCTGTATGCACCTGGCTGCAGGTCTTCCGGCACAGTTATACTGCCAAAAAAACTCCCCGATTCTGTTGTTGTTCCATTCAAAACTTCAATCTTTGTTGGCTGCCAGGAACTTTCTTCCAACGTAACGGAGTAATCACCGCTGTAAATTTTGTACATTCCCAATACACGGGAACGGTCAACACCGCGGAATGTAATTGTTTCTCCTGGTTTGTAAAGTCCGCGGTCAGAAAACATAAATGCAAGAGGCACAATTTCTTCGGCGTGTAAGGGCGAATTTGTCCATACACCCGATCTCCACATGTTATGTGAAGATGGCTGGAATATGGCTTTGTCTCCGTCTTTTTCCGCCATAACAAACGGCGCCTGCCAAAAACCTCTATTGATATTGATATTATTTCTTAGTACCGAAGAATCCATATTAAGTATAGCAAGGCCGTTTTGGTCAGTAACCGCCTGTACGAAACTTTCAACTAACGATAGATCAGCATTAGTATCAACTGCTGAATTGGGAAACATTTTTACTGTAACGCCTTCCACAGGTTTTCCGGTTGCAAGGCTTGTAACAAGTACTGCAGCCCTGTTAAAACCATAACGAACTGTCATACCAAGGTCTGTAACCTGAATACTAAATGAACTTTGAGCAGTTCTGACCCCTGTAGTATATGTCTCGTCTCTTTGTCTATTCCTTGTCAACATTTCGATATTGCTTGAAAAATATACAAATCCTTTGCCGCGATTATTCAAATACGGAGCTAGATCTATTTGTTCAAAAAATCTGGTATTAACAGATTCAGATACCAGATTTATTCGGGGTGCAGTTATACTCCTGTTTCTAAAATTATTCCAGTAATTAAAAAAAGGATTAGTGTCTGCCGCTATTGCATAAAATGAATTTGGCGTAATGTTCTGGTATTCAAAAAGATAACGCGGCGGAAACTGGGCTTCCAACATAACATTGTGCCTGTATTCCGGAAAATTCACTGAGCCAACCGGCGGCGGCTCATTGGGCATAACAATACTTGCAGAAAACGGGGAGCTCATTCTTCTGTCATATACATCTTCCACACTTGCTGCGACAAAAACAGTAAAACGCTGCCCAAAATTTACAGGTAAATTAAACAGCCATATTCTGTTGCCGCGTACTTCGATATTTTCATTTGTGATGGTCATAACCGGCTCTGTTCTAAGAGCGCTTAATACAGTGCTTTCTTTGATATTATGACTAAAGTTTAATTCGACAATACTGCTGCCGTATCTCCCCCAGCCGTCAAACCTGGTATGTGACGCTACATTAAAGGCACCTGGTGTTCTAAAACTAAAAGTGCGATCTGTTTCTGTTCCTCTGGTTCCGCCGCGAGACCTTGCTCCTGCTTTTAATATAATTCCTACCAGAGTCTCAAAATTAACAGTATCTGTTAATTCGACAGTTATTTTGTATTCATTATCCTGCCTTAAAGTAAACCTTCTGCTTGCTCCATTAGTGGTAACTTCGATATACTGATGTATATCAGCAGCCAACACGGGATAATTAAACAACAAACCAATCCGTCTTGCAGCTTCAGGAGGCACATTGTTATTGTCAAAATGGAAATTGGTTCTTTCTCTCCATTCTTCGCCGGGAGTAACACTCCTTATACGAAGAGTCTCTGTATGAAAAGAAAAAACCGTATCACCGGATATTCTGTTCCCGCTGAGCGACGCTGCGTTAGGTGAAACTGTAATGGTGTAGGTTTGCTGGCTCAAACACGGCTCTTCGCCTTCGAAGCTTAAAAAGCTTGTTCCGTACCATCTAAAATTCCCCCTAATTGGAGGGCTTATGGTAACAAAAGGCGAAGAAGCGCTTTGTTCACCAAGACTTGCCAAAGGAACCATAGGCTGCGAAAAAATCACATAAATTGACGGCCGCTGGATTGCAGAAGAAAACATCCCCCTTGGGCCCCAGTTTATCACAGTTAAAGGTTCATTAACTCCATCAATTTGCCCTTCCAAAGCAGCCTGTTGAGCAGCGCGAATTTCCTGTATCCTGGCAGCCTCCCTGGCAGGATCAAAATAAACTGTCTGATAATCTGACAATCTGCGTAAACCGCCGCCAACAACATTTCCATGTCCGCCGCCTGCAGCAGACAAACCAGACAATTCCGCTGCACTTAATGTTTCGGCTTCGTTTATTGGCTCCGCCCGTAACGGACGAAAATCAAGCGTAAAAGCCGCATTAATCGCTGCATCATTTACCAAAAACCTGCCCAACTCTGAAGAATCTCCATGTTGATCCCCACGATTTCCTGCAGCAGTAAAAGCATCCACATTGGAAGGCATACCGGGCACTTCATTTGCCCGGCTGCTTCTACAGCCAAAATATAGGCACAAAACTAATAAAGATAATAATACCGGTAATTTTTTCATGATTCCTCCACAAGCACTGCTTAATTGACAGTATATCAATTTTCCTGTTAAATTCAACACATGAGTGAATATCATATTACCGGCGGAGCCCCTTTAAATGGAATAATTAAAGTAAGCGGAAATAAAAACGCTGCCTTACCCTGCATTGCAGCTGCGCTTTTAACCGATGAAACTGTTGTTTTACGAAACGTTCCTGATATCGAAGACGTACGGGTAATGCTTGATATTTTTACAGCCCTTGGAGGAGAAGTAGAAGCGCCCGAACCCAATGTCCTTAAGCTGCGTTTAAACAATATAAAACTTTCAGAAATACCCAAAGAGCAGGCAAAAAAAATCCGGGCTTCCATTCTTTTTGCAGGCCCATTATTGGCGCGAACCGGAAAAGTGATACTTCCTCCGCCGGGAGGCGATGTTATTGGAAGGCGAAGGCTGGACACCCATTTTCTGGCGCTCACCGAATTGGGTTCAAAGGTAAAAATAAGCGATACATTTACTTTTAGCGCAAAACATCTTAGCGGAGCTGATATCTTTCTTGATGAAGCATCTGTTACAGCAACAGAAAACGCAATCATGGCGGCTGTACTCGCAAAGGGTAAAACAATTTTGACTAACGCCGCAAGTGAACCTCATGTGCAGGATCTTTGCAAAATGTTGGTAGAAATGGGAGCGCAAATCGAAGGAATTGGCTCTAACATTTTGATGATTACCGGAGTAGAAAAACTTTCCGGCTGCGATTTTGCTATAGGCCCCGATTTTATGGAAGTAGGCTCTTTTATCGGCCTTGCAGCTGTAACAGGCGGCGATCTTCACATACACGGCGCAAGGCAGCAGGATATGCGCCCTGCAAAAATCGCCTTTGGCAAGCTGGGTATCGCTTGGGCACATGAGGGGAATGTCATTCACGTTCCAAAAAACCAGCCTATGGAAGTAAACCACGATCTTGGCGGAATGATCCCCAAAATCGACGATGCTCCCTGGCCAGGTTTCCCGCCCGATCTTTTAAGCATTATAATTGTTATCGCCACACAGATAAAAGGAACTGTTTTAATACACGAAAAAATGTACGAATCGCGGATGTTTTTTGTTGATAAACTCATTGGCATGGGCGCAAGAATCGTTTTATGCGACCCGCACCGCGCAGTAATTTCCGGCCCTGCAAAACTACAGGGCTCAGACCTTGTAAGCCCGGATGTCCGTGCCGGAATGGCGATGCTTATCGCCACCATGTGCGCCGAAGGCAAAAGCGTTATACGCAATGTGTATCAGATTGAACGCGGGTACGAACTTTTACCGGAGAGACTTTCGTCACTTGGCGCACTGATTACAAGGGTGGAATGAGGCGTGGGAGCGAGCGCGAACCAAAGGTTCGAAGCGACCGACCTAGCCGAATGTAGCCCAAAATGCCCGAACAGGGCATTTTGCAGTTACCGTTTGTTAAGCGACGGTTGCGTTACTATAATTTACTTTATATTTTATTTATCTTATTGCGTTTCTGCTCATTATATTTCAGTATCAAAAATAAATCTTATACTTTCATTTATTTTTTCAATATATTTTTTAGGTAACATTGAAATTTGTTCTATCAATCGTGTTCTGTCAATTGTTGCAATTTGAGAAAAATTAATTACCGAAGTTTTATCCAAACCAGAATCTCCTTTTTCCAATGTAATATTACCAGGCATTTGAGAAAGTTTCATGTTCGACGTAATAACAGCACAGATTGTGGTTCTTATGTCACTACGATTGAATAAATCATTTTGAATTATTAAAACAGGCCTGTGTTTTCCAGGCTCAGAACCATAGGGATCATCGGGCAGATTAGCCCACCATATTTCGCCTTTTATCATTACCAGTCATCGCCTTCCAGAACTTCCATTTGAGCTGTCATTATACTTGGATCTAATGATGTATCTACTTCTTTGCAGACTTCATTAATCTGTGCAATTATTAAATCGTCATTTGAATGTTGGCTTAATGTAAATTTTACAAGGCTCATTTCTGCCAAATTTTTTAATAATTGCATAACTGTAATGTTTTCAACTTCAAGTGTTATTGTCTGTTTCATATCTTCACAGTAATGCAAAAAAAAAGAAAGTTCAAGCTCTCTTCCTGTTCATTTTTTTGGCAACGTTTGATGAATTTTTGCGGAGAAGGCTTAAAATTATTAATTTTTAACCTTAATTCCAACCTTTATGAAAAATCCCCAGTGTCTATGCCTTGTCAAATTGAATATTTATCGTTTCTATAATATTATCTTGCAGTGAAATTAGGCTTTTTAACGATGTTTTAATAGTTTTTTCCGTAAATTCATTGTTTTCTGGAACAAGAAGCTGGTATTCGGCAATATGGAGTGCTTTAGCCAGCTTGGTAATAGTAGCTGCACTTACCCATCTTCTACATCCTTCAATGTCATTCAATGTTTGAGCTGACAATTTTGATTTTTCGGCTAACTTTTCCTGCGAATACCCCAAAATTTTTCTGTATTTTTTGATGTTTCCAGCAAGTGTTCTGCGAATAGGTTCTAAATCTTCCTTCATAATTGAATTTTATAGCTAAAAGAGGCACTGGCTACTTGCTATATTTATTATATTTCAAATACCTACTTTTGTCAATTGTCCTATATTACGTTTATGTATTAATAATCATACATTTTTATTTTAAATATCCATTTTGTATTTCGCATAACGTTCTAGGTAACTGACGTTTTTGCAGCCCGTATAAGCGAAACCGTCGAACCATCGAACCGAAGGTTCGCGGTTCGCGGTTTTTGCAGGGCTGCAAAAATGTGGTGGAGCAAAATACCGCAGAGGGCGAAGCCCGAACGGTGTTTTGCGGAACCCGAACCTCCCGAATAGGGCGCCGTACGCTAACCGTTTGTTAAATGACGTTTGCATTCACTATTAACATAAATATTAATAAAATCTAAGGTAGCTGTCCCAAAAACTGAAGTTTTG
>JAITFY010000154.1 GCA_031281025.1 Treponema sp.
GATATCGCCATAAATCCTGTCAAAATCCGTACTTGAAAAATTCAGGAAATTGCCGCCTATGCCTGATCGGTAACGGGAGAGAAAACCTCTTGGGGATACGCTGGGGCTGTCAAGAGAAATAACGGTTGCCTGATACTGCCGTGCAAAATAAACATCTGAAAGCCAGGTTGACCAGTCGACCATTCTTATCGTTGCAGTAATCCCTATTTTTTCCAGCTGCCCTGAAATTACCTGCGCTGTATCCACATGAATGGAGTAGTTTGAGGGTGCGGTTATTTCAAACGAAAGACGATTATCTTCGCTATAACCCGCTTCTGCGAGCAGGGCCCGTGCCATGTCAGGATTATACGGGTAGGAAAGGGAAGCTTCATAATAAACGGACAAGCCCGGAATAAGAGGGCTGCCGGAAGGAATGCCCTTTCCAAAAAACGCAGTGTCAATAATATTTTGAACGTCTATGCCGTAATTAAGAGCCCTTCGTACGCGAATATCATCAAAGGGGGCAGATGCATTGTTAAGGGCAAGAAGCTGAACTGCCGCTGAATAACTGTCAATAATGTCAAAATGTCTGTGGTCAAGCTGTGCGGCCATGGAGCCGGTTAACCTTGCGCCGTCTATGCTGCCACCTCGAAGAGCAACCATCAGAGCATCGATATTCGCAAAGAAAACGATAGTTACCTTTTCAAGCTGCGGTATGTTCTGCTGCCAATAATTGTCAAACTTTCTTAATACAAGATTTCGCTGCGGAGTATAACTTTCGATATAAAAAGGTCCTGTGCCAATGATGTCTTTTTCACGGTCGCGGTTTCCCGCCTTTACGATCCCGACTGTCAGGTATGGGAGAAATTCAACATCAGGAGTTGTAAGGATTACGCTTATCCGGTTTTCCCCGGCAATTCTTACTTCTTCGATAACACTCAAACTGTTGAAGCCCGCTGCTGCTGCCGTATCAAGGCTAAATTTTACATCGGCGAGAGTCAATAGCGAGCCGTCATGGAAGCGGACGCCTTCCCTCACAGTGAAGTTGTATACAAGCCCGCCCTGTTCGATTGTCCATGATTCGGCAATACAGGGCAGTAATGTTCCATCGGTATTGGGTTTAACAAGCCCTTCAAAAACATTAAAAAGAATTATCCTGCCATCCGCAGTATTATTGCGATTCAGCGGGTCAAGCGTTGTAGGCTCTGTGGTGAAGCCGTAACGTAAATCTAACGTTTCAGTTTTTCCGCTGGTACAGCTTAAAAATATGGCAGTAAAAACAGCCAGAATTGCAGTTGCTGCAAGTAGTTTTGTTTTGTTTTGTTTCATAGCTTCTCCTAAAATCTGATTGATTGTATTATACAGATAATTCAAAAATGAATAAAGAAGGCGCAAGCCGTACATATCGTGGTTTTGATACATTTTCTCTTGTGATAAACACAAAAATAGTGAAGCAGCTCAAAGGGCAGCGAGAGCGGGGAAGCAGCTTTGAGTTAGGAAGAGAGCAGTGAGATTTTCTTCCCCACAAGCATTGCTACTTGCTCATTGCTAACTGATTTGAGGCACATCGTATTTGGCGATATTTTCGTCATCGGTAACAAGCGTCATTTCCTCGGCGATGGCGGTAGCGATAAGCAGGCGATCGAAAGGGTCTCGGTGAATCAGAGGCAAGGTTTCAAGCATAGTAAGGTGAACGGGCTTAATTGGGATAACTATAAAGCCATTTTCTTCTACATCGTGCAAAAAATCCGCCGTGCTTTTGACAATGTCCAGTTTTCCTATGCTAAGTTTAATAGCAATTTCCCATGCTGAAGCAATGCTAAGATACTTTATATTGGAGAGATTAAGAATAGTCTCTTTCGCGGTTTTAGAGATGGACTTGTCGCCATTGAGAAACCACATGGCTGTATGAGTATCAAGCAAATATCGACCCATTTACATATAATCCTTGAAGTCTTCAAGCGGTTCAAAAAATGTTTCTGTGATATTGTACATACCTTTGGCGTAACCAAATACAGGAACTTTCTGTGGTTTATAATCATTCTGTGCTTTTGCCTGCAAATATCCTACAAAATCATACACTTCGCCAATATATTGGGGTGGGAGCTTATCAATTTTTCTAAGCAATTCAGCTTGTTGGGTCATACTGATCCTCCGTATAAGTTAAGTATAACATGATAAACAACAGTGAGCAAGGATAAAAATTAATTTCCGTGTCCCAAGTCCAGCGGTTACCGGAACTACATCGCATCAGCGCGGCTCATATCAGGCAAAAAACCTGCCTGGATTATTTTCTCTTTTAAAAGGGAAAGGTTTTCCGCCGCTTCGGCTCCACTAAAGGTTTTGTTGTCGTAGATAACGTATAGTTTTCTGGCTAAAGGAGGCGACAGGTTCGGCATAACAACGTTTGCACCAGCGTTCAATGCAAGTTCCCTGCCGTTAGGCGCTATTGACGCTATTGCGGTGGTGGCAGGGATTAACGCTTTTGGCAGCAGAATACGTGTGAGTGCTAGCATTTTTAAGGTCAGGTT
>JAITFY010000157.1 GCA_031281025.1 Treponema sp.
AGTTTTTCTTGTGTTATACCTAGAAATTCCCTGTGTTTTTTGATATTCGCTGATAGGGTTTTTCTTAGGGCGGCTTCTTGTTTATCATTCATGTATCAATGGTCATAATAATCGGGTAAAAAATATATTTACACTCGAAATTACCGACACAGCCATTGACGATACCGATGTTTGTTTGTATATTGTATTTAGATATTATTATTGTGGAATAATAAAAAAAGAGAGCAAGGCGCAATTTGCTTAGGATAGATCCCTTCAAGACGCTATCTTCGCATACGAACCTATGGTTCGATTGTTCCTTGTTCTCTAAATTTTATATTATAAGGTATGCCATAATGGCAGAGTCAAGAGGGTGCATCTAATTTTCTACATCTTCTATGACAAACAATAACCCCATGCCGATTTCTCCTTCTCTTGCAAATATGGCAGTTACAACCCCATCTATGGGTGATCTGATTATTGACCTTTCCATTGCTGCGTTTGCGGCATTAAGCATTGCCTGTGCTTGCGCGAGAGAAGCGTGTGCAGATTGTAGAGCGAATTCAGCTTGGCGTAATTCATCACGAGCTACTGCTCTTGCATTATATAATCCGCTAATTACCTGATGATTATGCCCTGCCGCCTCTAAATGTACTTGCGCCATTCTTAATGAGGATTGTGCTATATTTACTTCATGTGAAATATCCATGTCGTCAAAAACGCACAATATTTGTCCTGCGCTCACTGTGTCGCCTACTTGGATATTAATGCGTTCGATTACAAGTCCCGATATGGTATATACACTTCTTCTATGAGTATTTTCGGTATTGTTAGTTGCCCTTGTTATTTCACTGACAGGTTCGTTTAACGAAATTCGCACTCTCGCATTTAAGCCGATAAGGTTTGCAAGATTTATATCATCTGTTATGTTGATTTTTACTGGAATGAGCTGTGTTACTTTGGTAAAATTGCCGCCGGTATTAAAAAACAATGCTGTACCTGAAATCTCGGCATCGGTAACACGCCCAATTTCTGAAACGTATCCGTTAAATTGCTGATTGCCAAATGCATCTAACGTAACAATAACATTTTGCCCTCTGTGAATTCTTGTGATATATGTTTCTTCGATGTTAGCCTGAATATGCAGATTATTAATGTCGGCTATGACAGCAATGGGCTCCATAGGCCATACCACCTGATTTTGCGAAGCATACGATCTTACGACAATACCATCGAATGGCGAACGAAAAGTTTCCATGTTTTCAACCCAGCCTAAGATTTCATTTTCACTGACTATACTGCCCTCACGAATTGTATAATTTTCCAGTATACCTGTTACTGACGGCATGATGGTTGCCAAATTGGTTGTTATCCTTGCATTATCCGTTACAAGAAAATTTACGCTTTGCTGGTAAAAATGAAATCCAATAATCGTGCCAGCAGTAAGTACCATTATCAAAATCAATACAAGAATGATTTTGCCTTTTCCTTTCTTTTTTTTGGCTGTTTCAGATGTTTCAGTTGTTTCTTCAAAGTCCATGTTGCTTTCTCCTTAAACAATTTTTTTATGAGTCCAATTCTTCGGTTATATCACCTTCGGTAAATTGTGAGTTGTATAAATCAGCGTAAAATCCCATCGAATTAAGTAACTGTTGATGATTACCCTGTTCTATAATATCGCCGTCCTTCATGACGAGAATTAAATCTGCGTCTCTGATTGTGGATAGCCTGTGGGCAATTACAAAACTTGTCCGCCCTTTCATAATGTTTTTCATTGCTCTTTGTATTAAGACTTCTGTTCTTGTATCAACAGAGCTTGTTGCTTCATCTAAAATCAAAATTGCAGGGTTTTTTAGTATTACCCTTGCGATTGTAAAAAGTTGTTTTTGCCCCTGCGATATATTTGTTGCTTCTTCGTTTAGTACCATGTTGTAAGCGCCCGGAAGTGTGCGGATAAACTCGTGGCAGCAGGCGGCTTTTGCGGCGGCGATTACTTCCTCGTCTGTGGCGGTGGGAGAGCCGTAGCGGATATTTTCCATGATTGTGGCGTTGTATAGCCATGTGTCTTGTAGAACCATGCCAAATATTTCCCGCAAGTCCCCCCTTGAAAATTCTGTTGCGTCAATTCCGTCAACAAGTATTTTGCCGCTATTTAATTCATAAAACCGCATGAGAAGTTTTACTACTGTTGTTTTTCCGGCTCCTGTGGGGCCGACTATGGCAATAGTTTGCCCTGCTTTTATTTCAGCAGAAAAATCATTAAGAACTATTTTATCCGGTGAATAGCCAAAACGGACATTGAGGAAACTTACGTTTCCTTGATATATATCTTTCCGTTTGGATATTTCCCCGTCCGCAATTTCTTCCGTTTCTTCCAAAAATTCAAATACCCTTTCGGAAGCGGCAAGTGTGCCTTGCAGCATATTTCCGGCTGAACCAATCTCGCTTAAAGGTTGTATAAAAGTTTGAATATATTGAATGAAAGCCTGAACATCGCCAATGCTTATTACCCTTCGCACGGTAAGTAAGCCGCCCATAACACACACAATCACATAACCAAGATTGCCTACAAAGTTAAATATCGGTTCCAGTATATTTACCATAAATTGCGCTTTCCATGCTGCGGAATGAACTTGTTTATTTGCCTTTGTAAATTTAGTTTTTGCGTCTGTCTCGCCGTTATAAGCACGGACAATGTTATGCCCTGAATAGGTTTCCTCTACAATTCCGCTTAATTTTCCCAATGACTCTTGCTGTGCAGTGAAATATATATTTGATTTGTTAAAGACCAGCATCATTATCCACATGAAAAGCGGGATTACAACAAGTGCAGTAAGGGTCATCAACCAACTGATTGAAAACATCATTAAGAGTACGCCGATAAGTGTTGTTGCTGACGTTATCAACTGGCTAAGGTTTGAGCTAAGTGTCTGGCTTATCATATCGACATCATTTGTCATGCGGGACAGTATTTCGCCTTGCGTGCGGGTGTCGTAATAATTGATGGGGAGGCGGTGCATTTTTTCGGATATTTCTGCCCTTAGTTTGTAAGTTACTTTTACAGAAATTCTTGCCATGATGATTTCCTGAAAAAAATTGAACACAGCAGAAATGACATATAACGCAATCAATATCCAAGTATAGGTTGCCATCTGGCGGAAGTTGGTTAGAAGCCCTGTGTTGAACCAGTGCGCTACTATACCGTCTACAAGGATTGTTGTAACTCTCCCCATTATTCTTGGACCTATGACAGCAAACGCTGTGGAAACTACTGCGAATGTAAAGACGATTATTAATGCCACGCTATGAGGCGCTAAATAATTTATAAGTTTTTTTAAAGTTTTCTTTGGGTCTTTTGCTTTTTCTGCAACTCCCATTCCTTCCATTGGGTCAAAGCCAATTCCTTCATCGCTCATGCGTTTACCTCCTGGAAGCTTCGCCCTTCCGAACCATTGGTTCGAGGGCTCGCTGGAAGTTCCTCCTCACTAAGTTGGGAGAAAGCAATTTCTTTATATACTTCGCAGGTTTTCATTAATTCTGTATGTGTACCTAACCCTGCGATTTTTCCATGTTCTAAAACCACAATATTGTCTGCGTCCATAATCGTTGATATTCGTTGTGCAACTATCAATATTGTGCTGGCAGAAACGCTGGTTTCATTTTTCCTTTTTAATGCTGCTCGAAGCATTGCATCTGTTTTCAAATCCAGCGCGGAAAAACTATCATCGAATAAATATATTGGGGCATTTTTTACCAATGCTCGTGCGATTGAAAGCCGTTGCCTCTGACCGCCTGACAGGTTAGAACCGCCTTGTGCGACATTGGATTCATAGCCGTCTGGTTTTTTCTGAATAAAAGCATTTGCCTGTGCAATGCTGGCAGCTTCTTTTATCCTTTCATCAGTAGCGGTTTTGTCCGCATAAAGTAAATTGGAACGTATGCTGCCGGAAAACAATAAGGCTTTTTGAGGAATGTAGCCGATTTTATCGTGTAAATCATCTTTGCGAATATCCCGAATATCCATGCCGTCAACATAAATCGTACCGGAGTTTACATCATAAAAACGAAGGAGTAGTTGAAGAAGCGTTGTTTTGCCGCAGCCTGTCGATCCGATGATTGCGGTGGTCTTGCCGCTTCTTGCGGTAAAACTAATATTGTTAAGTACGTTACCTTCGCCCTCTGTTGCGTCGGGGTAGCAGAAAGTCACATCTCTAAACTCGATGCCGCCTTTGAAGTCATCGGGTAGGGACAAAGGGTTTTTTCTGTAACGTATGCTGCTTTTTGTTTCCAGCACTTCTTTAATACGCTGTGCGCTGACTACCGCGCGCGGAACCATGATAAACATTATGGAAATCATCAAAAATGCAAAAATTATCAACATGGCATATTGCAGAAAAGCAAAGATGTCTCCAATATCAACACGAAATGCGGAAGCGTGGTGCGCTCCGACCCAAACAATGAGTGCTGTTGTAACATTCATAATTAATGCGATAACTGGTGTCATCATTGCGAAGGTCTGGTTTACAAATAGTTCCGTTGTTGCTAATTCCCTGTTGGCTTTTGCAAAACGTTTCTTTTCATAATTTTGTGTGCTGAAAGCCCTTACGACCAAAATGCCGCTTAGGTTTTCTCTTGAAACAAGATTTAACCTGTCAATCAATTTTTGCCACATCTTGTATTTTGGAAGGACAATGATAAATAGGATTGCGCAAATGCCAATCATTATTATTGTAGAAAGAGCGACTATCCATGCCATTGATACATTTCTGTTCAGCGCTCTTATAACTCCGCCAATGCCAATCATGGGTGCGTAAATAAACTGGCGTATTGCCATCATCAAGGTATTTTGTACCTGCATTATGTCGTTTGTAGTGCGTGTGATAAGTGATGATGTAGCAAATTTATTTATTTCGGCGTTGGAAAATCCAAGCACTTTATTAAATAATGCTTCGCGCAAATCATTTGCGACACCTGTAGCAATTCTGGCGGTGAAAAAACCGACAATCAGGGCGACTGCCATTGCAAGCATCGTTATTAAAAGCATGATTATTCCATTACGCCAAATAGTTGGTATGTGTCCGGTTAATACGCCGTCATTCACAATGTCTGCCATGTAGGTCGGTAGTGCCAATGCGCATATTGCTTCTACAGCAAGAAGCAGGGCAGCACAGAGAAGCATACCGCTGTAGGGTTTCATGTACTCGAATACTTTGGACATATCGTATCTCTTAATTCAAGGTTCCAAAGGGAATACCTAAGGCATATTCAAGGTCTAACAGAATGTTGAGGTAATTAAATTGTTCCTCGTGCAACTGTACGCGCGCCTGTCTAAGAAATTGCTCCGCGCTTTGTACTTGTGTAAAATCGGCTCGTCCTATGCGGTAAGCTTCTTCGGTAAGGCGGTAGGATAGTTCTGCAAGAGTTACCGTCTGTTCCAGAACTTCCATGTTTAATTGTATTTGTTCCAGTATCAGTACAAGACTGTGAATTTCAATCTCTGTTCCTCTTATCATCTGCGCCAAGCCAATGTGGGCTATCCTGATTTGATCTTCAAGAGCTCTGATGCTTTGCCGTTCAATGCCGAATGGTAAAAGTCCATTCAGTCTAAACCCAATGGAAAAACTGAAAGCTCCGGTTTGTTGTTGCCACCTGTCCCGGTCAAACCAATTATCATTCCAGGGGTTTCTGTTAAAGGTGGGGTCGGCGTTCCAGCCGAGTGTTAGGGTTGGTGTGAACAGCCAGAGATTGCTCGTTTTTCTGATACTGTCCATAGCCAGAATGTCATGCCTTAGAGCTTGTATGTCCGGTTGTCCGGCAGCGGCTCTACGGATTAGTTCGCTTGTATCAAGTAAAATGGGAGACAAGTTTGTAGATACAGGGATAAGCTCAAACTCTGTGTCATGAGGCAAACCCAAGAGCATTGAAAAATGCATCATGGAGAGCCGTAGCCCGCCTATTGCCTGATTGATAACTGGTCTTAGTGTTTCTCTTGCAACCTGTGCGTGTAACAAAGAAATTTCAGGGGCAACTCCTGCGTTGAAATTTATCTGTGCTATTTGTACCTGTCTTTCGGTATTTTCAAGGCTTAATTCAAGCATGGCGATGTATTCTTTCATTAGTAATATATTGTGATAGGCTTTGCGTATTTCCCGTTCAAGTTGTGCTACTGCATTGCTGTGGGAGATAAGCCCTCTTTCATAATCCAGTTTTAATCTGTTCATTTCGGCGAACATGGCAAAATTTATGTTGAGTGTCGCTGAAATAAAACCTGTTGCTCCCCATTGGTGTTCTCTCATTTCTGGCGGCAGCGGCATACCCATAAAAGTATCTGCCGGGGCGGTGTTTAATCGGTGCATTGAGCTACCTATGTCCACCGTAGGGATAAATTGGTTCCACGCAAGGTTTGATGTACGTCTTGCTGTTCCGGTGTTTATCCGCAAGGCTTCCAAATCAAGATTGTTTCTGATTGCCAATTCAACAGCATCGCTTGGGCTTAGGCGCATAGGGCTAATCTGTGTGTCTGCTTGGGTAAACAGAGGGCTGCAAAACAGAAGTCCTGTTGACAATAATATCTTTAGATACCGATTAAAGTTCATGGTTCAATCCTCCAAAAACAATGATAAAACTCCGCTATGCTATGATACCGGAGGCATATTTCTCTACTTGTTATTAATCTTAAAGTATGCCATAATGGCAGAGTCAAGGAGTATTTTGAAAAATGAGCAGAAAAAACAAACTTTTTTCCATCGGGGAAATGTCCAAATTTACTGGAGCCAGTATAAAATCGCTGCGTTATTATGAAGAAATCAAGATACTAAAACCGGCTTTTATAGATGAATTTTCAGGTTATAGGTATTATTCCTTTAATCAGATTTACCTTATTGATTTAGTCATGTTTTGTATTGAGTTAGATATTCCTCTTAAAAAATTAACCGAGTATATCGACAAAACCGAAACATTAGACTATTCTGCACTTTTGGCTTACGGAAAGGGAATAGCGGAGAAAAAATTAAGAACTATTCAAGATGGGCTGAAATTTATTGAAGATACGCAACTTAAAATAGACTTGGCAGAGAAGTATCAAAAGGGTCAAGAGATATATTCCAGGGAAATACCGGAAAAATATTTTTATGTTATACCATACAACCAATCACTGGATAATGCAGATGCTTTTGAACTGGCTAAACCATTTATGGATTTAGACGACAGCGAAGATGGCTTTTACGATTTTGAATACGGATATATGTGCGAATATTCCCCATCAGGGGTTCAGCGTTACGCTTTTATGGAACTGTCTAAACCTAAGACAGAGGACAATATTAAAGTTATTCCTGGCGGATTGTATTTTTGTAAACAATGGGAAGAAAGTCAAATTGAGCAATCGCCGCATATTTTCCGTAGACAACTGAAAGGCAATAAGTCATTTGTTGCTATCGAAACAGAAATTTTTATCGGCAAATATAAAATCAACAAACCTATAAATGAACTTAGGGTTATTGGGATAGATTAGGCATAATGTTCATTTAGATAAATTTACACAAAACTCCCATAAATATAACAGGATAAATTGCTCATAAGTCGTATTTAAGCTAGAACAATACAGCCGTATCTTTTAAGTATGACTAAGCAAGAAAAACCATTATATACCCTTATTCCCTTGGAGGACTTTAAGACCGTTTTAGGCATAGACGACCGGGAAGATAAATTAGCCCGGTTTTGCCTTGTTACGGCAAGTCATACCATAGAGCAATATTGTAAGCGGCGGTTTCTGCGAAAAAAGCACTTTGAGCAAATTGCGTTTACAGGGGATTTGCTTTTACCCCTTCGGGAATATCCAGTCTCTAAAGTGCAGGCAGTTTATGTATGGGGTAAAGGTGAAATACTTGAACCAGATTTTTACCAAACAATACCCGATTGCGGCATTGAATTAGATATACCTTTTGACATTTCACTTTCTCCTGCCTTGCTGCGATACCGGGGCTTATCCGCTGTCAAGGCTGTGTATTGGGCTGGCTATCCTGTCGGCAAAGTCCCTGCGGATTTGGCTTCTGCCTGTCTGGAATTGGCAAGCTGGAACATGAACCGCTACAGGGGGCGGCGTATCGGTATGACCGGAAATGTTCGGGGTTCTGGCAGGGACGGTGAGCATTTTGAAATGTCCATGCCGGAAAATGTACGGTCGTTGCTGGAGCCGTACAGAAGGAAAGTTATATGAAAGATTTTATTGAACAGCAAATA
>JAITFY010000172.1 GCA_031281025.1 Treponema sp.
CCGGGAAACAAATATGTTGCTGCCGCTAAACGTATCCTTTTTGGCGAAGTGGGAATCGACTTTATTGCAGGCCCTACTGACATTCTGATAATCGCAGACGGACAATCCGAAAAGGATGCAGATTTTGTTGCAGCGGATATGCTTGGCCAGGCGGAACATGACGTAGATGCGCGTGTTAGGGCACTTGTTCCAAATATGGAGTTTGCAAACCAAATAATACTGGCAGTTGAACGCCGCTTAAAAACGCTGTCTACAGCGGCAACCGCACGAGCTTCGCTGGAAGCAGGCGGCCTTATTGTCGTATATCAGAACAAGGAAGATGCGATTAGAATTGCCAATACCATTGCCCCTGAACATCTTGAATTGCAAACGGCGGATGACAATAGCTGGATTCCCTTTCTCAAAAACTACGGATCGCTTTTTATCGGGGCGCTTTCTGCAGAAGCTCTTGGCGATTATTCTGCAGGCATTAACCACACCCTGCCAACAGAAACGAGCGCACGTTTTACAGGCGGCCTTTCTGTCCGTCACTTTTTAAAAACGGTTACGACGCTTCGCTGCAAACAGGGCGAAGGTTTTGAGAAAGCCCGCAAAACAGCGGAAATACTTGCCCGTGCAGAAGGATTGGAAGGACATGCCCAAAGCGCAGAACGCCGGGATTGTTGATAATAATTTTTGATTATAAGCTAAAACAAAAGGAGGATCTTATGATGCGTATTGGAGTGGCTGGTATTGGTAATATCAGTAAAATTTATTTGGATAATCTAACGGTAATGTTTGGCAAAAAAGTTAAACTTACGGCAGTTACCGATATCGAATTTGATCGCGCAGAAAAAGCCGCCGAAGATTATAGCGTAAAAAGCTATAAATGTTTTGATGAAATGTTAAAAGGCGATGTTGATATCATTTTAAATATTACTCCGCCAGAGTATCATTATGAAATTGCACTTGCCGCAATAAAGGCAGGTAAACATATATATAATGAAAAACCGTTATGTGCAAAACGTGAAGAAGCGGAAGAAATTCTTAAACTTGCAAAGGAAAAGGGTGTAAGGGTTGGAGGCGCGCCGGATACATTTCTTGGCGCAGGATTGCAGACTTGCCGTAAAATTATTGATGACGGCTGGATTGGCACACCTGTAGCCGCAACAGCATTTATGTTGAACCGCGGTCCTGAACATTGGCATCCGGCGCCTGATTTTTTTTATAAAGATGGCGGCGGGCCTATGTTTGACATGGGGCCTTATTATTTAACAGCATTGATTAGCCTTTTAGGGCCGGTCTCCAGAGTTTGCGGCAGTACAAGAATTAGTATGCCTACAAGGACAATCACCAATCAACATCAATTTGGTAAAACCATAAATGTGGAAGTTCCTACGCACATTGCCGGTATTCTGGACTTTAAAAACGGAGTTGTGGGTACGTTAATCACAAGCTTTGATGTTTATTCACATTCTTTGCCATGTATCGAAATTTACGGAACAGAGGGTACTCTTAGAGTTCCCGATCCAAATACTTTTGGCGATCCTATATTCGTTAAACGTTTTCGTGAAGAAGAATGGTATAAAATGCCGCTTTTTCAGGGTTTTTCCGAAAACTCACGCGGCTTGGGAATTACCGAAATGGCTATTGCAATAAAAGAAGACCGCCCGCATCGCGCTTCGGGTGAGCTTACCTTCCATGTGCTGGATATCATGCAAAGTTTACATGATGCTTCAGCAAAAGGAAGATACATAAAGCTCAAAAGCAGATGCAAGCGGCCTGAAGCTCTATAAGTTAAATTGCTCCACGTTTAATTTTCTTTGTCGTGGTCATTTCCATTGGTTTGTTCAGAACTTCGGTCTTGGAGATTTTCTGCCATAGCTGTAGTCTCTGGTTAACTTCTGCAATTATCGAATGGATTCTTTTTTCCATAGCTTCGGCGGAAAGTGATTCTCCCTTTTCCTTGTATTCGGGATTGGGATACACAAGCGCTTCGATACCTTCGGTTTTCATTTTTGCATCCTGGAGATATCCGCGGATAAGAATTTGTTCGATTTCTTCGTATAACTGGAATTCGTTTTCGATTTCTTCGGGGTAAATGTTTTTGCCGGCATCTGAAACGATCATGTTTTTTGCACGTCCTGTAAGATACAGGTAATTTTCGCTATCCATATAACCCAAATCGCCTGTTTTTAAATAACCGTCGGGTGTAAAGACAGCGGCTGTTTCTTCCGGCATATTGTAGTAGCCCAACATAACCATAGGGCCTTTGATAATAACTTCGCCGATACCGCTTTCATCGGGATTAAGTATCTTCATATCTACCTGCGGGCATGTGCGGCCTACGCTGGTTTCTTTGTATTGTTCAACAGGATTGATTGTAACAATTGGCGAAGTTTCGGTAAGGCCATAACCCTGTACAAAGTCGATACCAAGCTGGTTGTACTTTTTAAAAACACTGGGTGCAAGCGGGCCGCCGCCGCTGATACAAATACGAATTGTTGAAAGACTTGCTTTGTCAAGAACACTTTTAAACATCTTTTTGCCGGGATTTTTCTTGAATACTTTTTTTATAAAGCCGGATATCGCCATTAAAGTAGATATAAGACCAACAGCAACAGCGCCTTTTGCTTTTATTCCCCGCCTGATTCCTGCCAGAACTTTGTTAAAGAGCATTGGTACGCCCAATAACATGGTTACCTTTGCTTCTTTAAGGTCTTTTAAAATTTGTGTGGTTATCATCTTTTTTCCAAAGACAACTTCGGCGCCTACAGAAATTGCTTCGATGAATACTGCAAGCATTGTGTATGAATGGTGAATTGGAAGAATAGCGTAAAAAACATCGGTATGAAGAACTATAAGCGGAGTTCCCTGTGCAAGATAACAGTCGGAAACAAGGTTTTTATGAGAGAGCATAACACCTTTTGGATTTCCCGTTGTGCCCGATGTAAAAAGAATTGCGGCTAAGTCGGTTTCTAACGCTTGTTCAATTTCCGCTTGCGGCCCGTTAAGACCATAAATAAATGTTCCAATACCTTCTTTTAAGGAAATTACATCTTCAAGACCGGCAGGTTTTGACGCAAAGAATTCGTATTTTTCTTCGTCTACAAAAAGTATGCGGGCGCCTGCGGTTTTTATCAATAATTCGATTTCTTCGTTTCTAAGCTGGTAGTCGATGGGAACAACAACACCGCCTGCAAACAGCGCTCCCAGATAAGCGACTGCCCATTCAGGTGCATTTTTTCCTGTTACGGCAATTCTGTCGCCTTTTTTGATACCTTTGCTGCAAAGCCAGCGTGCAACGGCTTCTATTTTTTCAAGAGCCTCCGTATAGTTTAAGCTGATTCTATCCGGCTCATATACGGTAAAGCAAGGACGATCGGGATAACGGGAAACTGTAATTTTATACATTTCCGGTAATGTGGGCCAAAGGCCTGTAAAAACTTTTCCCCTGTATTCATTTAAGAATTCCCAGGGTTTTTCTGTGTACGGTACAGACATGATTTCCTCCTAAAATCTTTCTTTAAATTTATGACACACTCAAAATGTTAAAGTTGCGTACATTTTGACAGATTTTATAAAAATGTTCAAGCGGGTAATTGTATATTTATTTGAAACTTTTTAAGGAATAGTGTATTTTATGTATATATGAAAAACTTTGCCTATAAAACTACAATTCTTCTTTTTGGTCTTTGTTTGGCTATTTTGACATCCTGTGTTACCAGATTAAACGCCTCTTTGGAAGCAGATGGCTCGGCCGTTTTTAATGTAAACGCGTCTCTCCAGCGGAATATGGCTGCCCTTATTCAGAGATTATTTTCTGCGGCAGGGCAGGAAGGCCAAGCGCTTAATGGGCCGGCAATAGCACGGTCAATGTCCAATGCGCCCGGAGTAACTTCCGTCTCGCTAAGGAATACAGCGTCTGCTGCTGTTGAAGGGCAAATACAAGTTTCCCAAATAAACGAGTTCCTGACTTCTGCAGGCGGAAACAGTTTTATCAATTATGAACAGGGACAATCCGGCGGAAGATGCGAAATTACCATAAACCTTGATAACGGGCCGGAAATAATTGAGCTGCTTTCTTTGGAAATTTACGACTACTTAAATGCCCTAATGGCGCCGGTTGTCACAGGCGAAGAGCTGCGTAAAAATGAATATCTGGAACTTGTTGCCTCCTTTTACAACCGGGCGATAAGCAATGAAATAACATCCTCAAGGATTATTGCAACAATTGATTTTCCCGCTCCTGTAACTGGCATCAAAGGAGGAACTTTCTCTGGCAGGCGCGCTACTTTTGATATACCTTTGCTTGATCTCTTGGTTCTGGAAGAGCCGGTAGTTTTGGAAGTAAGATGGTGAGTTCCTTATTCCGCCCACAAGGCAGCAATTGGAACTACATACATCCCATCATTAAATGACAAAGTATCTTCGCCTGAGTATAAAATAATACCGGTATACGGCACTTTATTTTTTATTATTTTTTCCTTGAACCATACTTGCGGCGCAAAATCGCTTTTGGATACACTATGACCGGATTTTACTTCGATACCGATAATTGCTCCATCGGTACGCTCTATTAAAAAATCTACTTCGTGTTGTTTATGATCTCTGTATTGGTATAAACTATAATCGCTGTCCAGGTCTACCTGCGCTGCCAATTCCTGAAAAATAAAGGTTTCCATAAGTTTACCGGATCTGTCAGAATCGCGCATTATCTCTTTTTTATTCCAGCCTAACACAGATGTTATAATTCCCGTATCGGCTGCAAAAAGTTTTGGACTTTTCCCAATACGATCATAATCGGTACGAACCCAGGGGTTTACCCTTTCAAAGATATACAAAGATTCCAGCGCATTTATGTATGATTCCAGCGTAGGTTTTGATATCGCCAAAGAACTTCCAATTTTGGCAGCATCCATATATTTTCCTGACCAGCCTGCCAAAATTAAAATAAGTTCTTTTAATATATCCTGACGCCGGATATTTTCTATCTCTTTTAAATCCCTGTTTATTAAATCGTCGATATAATCCCTGTACCATTCACTGCGGTCTTTTTGATTTTTTAACCGGATAACTTCCGGGTAACCTCCGCAAAATGCAAAATTAAAAATATGTTCTTTGTCGAAGCCGGGAATTTTTCGCTTAAAGTTCATGTTAAACGCACGTTCCAGAAATAATGGTTTGCGATTTAAAATCTCTCCTACCGTTAATGGACGTAATCGTACTCGTTTGTTGCGGCCTGCCAGACTGTCGGTTATAATGGGCAAAGTTTGAATGTTAGCAGAACCTGTTATCATGTATTGACCGCAGCGATTGTTTTTGTCTACAACCATTTTTATTTCGGGGATAAGAGCTGGCGCTTTTTGAACTTCGTCTATAAAAACAGTACTTTTAGAAGAATTTTTTACAAAGCCTTTTGGGTCTTCTAATGCAGA
Organism: Treponema sp.; assembly: GCA_031281025.1. Taxonomy (GTDB): domain Bacteria; phylum Spirochaetota; class Spirochaetia; order Treponematales; family Breznakiellaceae; genus WQXQ01. The sequence goes on from JAITFY010000172.1 coordinate 5,418, forward strand.
TTTTAATAAATTGTTATTATCCAGGGATAATAATACATCGTCTTTTGTTAGGATTTGTTTTAAAAGCGTTGATTTACCGCTTTGTCTTGCTCCGGTTAGTACTACTACACGGCGTTTAGTAAGAGCATTTTTTGCATTTACCACTTGCCACCTTTGATATTCTTTTGACACCTAAATTCTCCGCTGTTTATAGTATAATACATTAGGGGTAAAAAGTAAAGTAGGATAGGGGCAAAAAGCTAAGTAGGATAGGGGCAAAAAGCTAAACAGGAAAAGCGCCTAAAGTAGTCCTTCCTGGCGGCAGAGGGCGCTGTCTGGAAGGACAATTTGAGGAGGTTTTCCATATTACCCAAATTGCTTGATTCAATTAACTATTTCCGCTACCATAATAGGCGTATAGGAGTTAAATCATGTTGCTTTCCGAATTGGGTTCACCAATTGCCGATTTACTAAAAAAAACAAATGATTCATGGAGGCGTCTTTGAAGATGCATCTTTTGCGCAGCGTATAGTGGAGATTGAGGCAAAAACCTCAGAGCCGGGTTTTTGGAATGATTCTGAATTGGTCGAAAAAACTATGGCTTCTTTAAAGAGCCTAAAAAATCGCTATGAGCCCTGGAAAGCTCTTAGGGAAGAAATGCTCGATTTGGAAGCGCTTTATGAACTTGCAACAGAGGCAAATGACGAAAACGAAACAGCAGGCATCGAAAGTACCTATAAAAATCTTGCCGCTCGTTTTGAAAAACAAAATATAATCGAATTGATGGCAGGCGAAGTTGATAAAAACGCCTGTTTTCTTACCGTTCATTCGGGGGCGGGAGGGACCGAAGCCTGCGATTGGTCGCAGATGCTTTACCGTATGTATTTGCGCTGGGCGGAACAAAAGGGTTTTTCTGTCGAGGAAGTTGACAGGCAGGAAGCGGAAGGCGGGATAAAGTCGGTAACCTGCCGCCTGGATGGGGATTTTGCCTACGGCTATTTGAAAGGCGAATCGGGAATCCACAGGTTAGTAAGAATCAGCCCGTTTGATTCAAACGCCCGCAGGCACACTTCTTTTGCTTCGGTCTACATTTTTCCTGTAATTGATGATACAATCGAAGTAGAAGTAAAACCTGAAGATTTACGTGTGGATACCTACCGGGCAGGAGGAGCGGGAGGGCAGCATGTCAATAAGACAGACAGCGCGGTTCGTTTTACCCATCTGCCAACGGGAATAGTTGTAACCTGCCAGAATGAACGCAGCCAGATCAAAAATCGTGCAACTGCCATGAGCATGTTAAAAGCCAGGTTGTATGAGTACTATCGTCAGGAAAAGGAAAAGGAGAATGCACGATTTTCCCAGGAGAAAAAAGATATTTCCTGGGGTAACCAGATTAGATCGTATGTGTTTCAGCCATATACGATGGTTAAAGATTACAGAACAAAAGTTGAAAAGGGAAACATAACATCAGTTATGGATGGAGATATCGACCCCTTCATCGAAGAATATTTAAGGTTTTCGTGGCAGAACAGTGTAACCTCTGACATGAAGTAAGGAGAAAATTTTTGAAAAACAGAATTCCGTTAGTTGTTTTTCTTTTTGTTATAATTATTACTCAAGTACATGCATTTGGAAAAAAAGATGAAACTCAAGGTAGAACTTTAAATAACGAATGGATTTTTTGTATAACAAATTTTGATGTCAGTTCCTTGCCGCCGGATAAAACCAATATTGCAGGTTTGTTTAAAAGAGAATTGGTAGACAACTTAAAAACAATTCAATATCGTTTTCGTACATCTTCTGAATTTGCCTTTTATGAAGAAGTTGCCTGGACTCAAGCCCGTTCAACTGCGGCAAAAGCCATTGCCGCAAGAATGGATGAACGTTCAAGACTGATTTTTCAGGGAGATCCAAACTGGAGATTTCGCCGCAATATCGAACGAATTGATAATCAGCTGGTAACTTTATGGGCAAATCTAGAAGAAATAGAAAAAAACGCACCGCTTATAAACGAGCAGCCTATTTTTAATTTAACCAGAGGTAATCGTGATTTAGTATTTCCCCCTGCGCCTGCGCCAGGCTCAGAACTTAGATTTTGTACAACCCAGAATGCCGATGCTTTTTTAACAGGAGTAATTACCGATTTTCATGGACGGTATTTTTTAAGTGTTAGACTCTTTACTGTATTTACCCGGTCTTTTATCTGGGAAGACAGTGTTATTTTTTCACTTAATGATATTGATATTGCCATAGAAGAATTAACACAAAGATTGATTCTTTTTTTATCTGGTAGTGAACCGGCAACAGTTATATTAGTTGCAGAACCACATGATACACTTTTGTTAATTAACCAAAACTTTGCCGGAAGAGGCAGTACAGATGCAATTGAATTTCAACCTCAGACAATTACTGTAACAGCTTCTGCACCTGATCACGAAAGCATTACTTTTGAAGCTGAACTTTTTGAAAATGAATTAACCCTTATTAATTTAAGTCTTACCCCTGTCAGATTTGTTGATATAGAAATTTCTGGGGATTATGACGGCAGAGTGTATCAGGGTTCATTATTTGTAGGAATAACTCCTTTAACTTTGCCGCTGCTTGTAGATCAATTTGAATATATTGAGCTTGAAATTGACGGTTCCCGTAGAGGGGATATTGTTTTTAGAACCCCGTATTTATCTGATATGTCATCAACAGTATCAGTTAAGACAAAAGTACCTCTGCCAAAAGGCAGTGTAGAAAAGCAGCGCAATCTTTTTTATTGGGCATGGGGTATTACATGGATAACCGGAATTGTAGCGTGGATATCCCGTTATTCGTTTATCGAAGCAAGTAATGCTTTCCATTACCGGCCTACTCAGAATTTGTATAATAAAATGGAATTTAATCGTATGGTCTCAAGCGGCGCTGTTATTGCTCTTAGCGCTGCCGGCGTTTACACTATTTATCGCGCTGTAAGATTTATTGGTACTGCAAATAGTTATTCAACACCCATTACAGTACCGTCAAAAAATGGCAGGGATTAAATGAAATTTGGCGAAAAATTAAAACAATTTTTTTCCGGTAAAACCAGTCTTTCTGATGAATTATTCGATGATCTGTGCGATCTTTTGATAGAAGGTGATTTTGGTGCGGCACAGGCTTTTAAAACAGTTGAACTGCTTAAAGCTTTATTTAAAAAAGAAAGTATTTCCACTCTTGATGTTATCCAGCAAAAACTTGCATTGTTTCTTGCACAGGAACTGGAAAATGTTAAACCTGCTGCCTATATTAATCAAAAGGATGAACTAGGAGCTGTTTTGCTGTTAGGTGTAAACGGCGTTGGAAAAACTACAAGTGCGGCCAAGTTGGCTGCATTGTACAATTCCAAATACGGCAAAAAGACTGTTTTGGCAGCTGCAGATACTTTTAGGGCGGCAGCTATTGATCAATTAAAAATACACGGAGAAAGATTGAATACACGTGTGGTTGCGCATAAACAGGGAGGCGATCCTGCGGCGGTTGTTTATGATGCGCTGGAAGCAGCGCTTTCTTCCGGTTCGTGTATTGTTATTGCAGATACAGCAGGAAGAATGCACACAAAAAACGCACTCGTAGAAGAATTGCGAAAAATCGACAGGGTTGTAGAAGCAAAAGCAAAAAATACGCTAAAGCAAAATTTTAGTTATCTTAAATATCTTGTGTTAGATGTTACTACCGGAAGAAATGCATTTGCCCAGGCGGAGGTATTCCATTCTGCTGTAGATTTGGATGGCGTGATACTGACAAAATATGATTCAACCGCTAAAGGCGGAGTTGTTTTTTCTCTTGCTTCGGAATTACAATTACCTGTAGTTTATTTATGTACAGGAGAAAAGTATTCGGATATCGAAGAATTTGATCCAGTAAAATTTTCAAGGGAGTTTGCGGGAATTGGTTAAAAAAATTATTCCTATAAGTATTATTGTTTTACTCTTTTTTATTGGAATTATTGCTTTGACGCAGGAATTTGAAGAAATAATTCCAGGTATTTCTGCCAATGAACTAAACGGCACAGAAGATGAAGATATCGAAGAAGAACTTCCAGAAAATATTAGGCAGGCCAAATGGTTTCGTTCAAATGCAGGGGGCATGGCTTTAGAAGAATTACATTCTCGTTATGTTGCTTTGCGTAATGAGTATGCGCTTGTTATTGATTATGTACTTTATGACGAGCTGCCGGAATATATTCGCGCTTTTTATGTAAATAATTATATACCGGAAATTCGCATGTTGTATAAAAATGGCGAAGTATTACGGACTCAGTGGATATTAAGAGATGAAAACTGGACAACTAGATTAAATGCGGTTGTTATTTATCCGCCGGAAACGGATGAAGATTTTGAAGTAATTGAAATAATTGAAGAAACAGAAACAGAAGAAGATGAAGACGATGAAAATGAAGAAAATGAAAAAGATGAAGAAATAAATATAATTAAAAGTAAAATTGAAAGAATAAATGTAAGTTATATGGACGAAGACATAAGATATATTGTAGCAAATAACAAAACAGGTTTTATAGAAATATTTAATGAAAATTCATTTATAAAAATTGAATATAGATTTTCTAATGAAGATATAATTAAAGCAGAGTACGAATATAACAATAATCATTTAGTAAGTTCTTTGATGTATTACTGGGATAATGAAACAAATAAATTTGTTTTAAATTATAAAGATTATTATCGTTATAATCGTTCTTTCTCGCTAAGAGCTGTAGAACGTATATTTTATCAGGATATGCAGTTAGATAATGTTCCAATAATAGCTGTATTTCCAAGACATTTTATGGATTCCATAGAAGATACTTTTGCTGTAAGTCAAAGGCTCAATGAATTTCCGGTGTTTTTTGGAGATGTTTTTGTTTATATTCACTCAAAAATTATTTATGAAAATGATGGAAGGGGAAGAGCGCAAACCCAAACTCTTTATGATGAAAATGATAAAGTTGTCTGGACAATAATAAATACCTGGGAAGGCGATCGTATTGTTTCAATGGTTAAAATCGAAGGAGATACAGAATTAAAAGCGGAATTTGAATATGATTCTGGCGGAAATAAAATAGTAGAACGAAATTATGTAAATGGCGTTTTGGAACGCATTGTTCATACAGACGAATCCACAGAAACCGAAGATCTTTATATTGATAATGTTCTGGTTCTTAGGGCAGTTTGGGAAGATGGCAGAAAAATTTCGGAAATAAGGATGCGGTAATTGAAAAAATTCTGGATATTATTTATAACATCAAGATATATTTTTAAAGGACGCGGAAACTCTCCTGTTTTATCCGTTTTAGGAATTGCATTTGGAGTATTTGCTTTAATTGTAATTATTTCTGTTATGAATGGATTTCAATTGGGCTTTATAGAAAGTATACTTGAAGTTTCTTCATATCATTTACGGCTTGAATCTTTTTCACAGGAGAAAACAGAAGAGCTGCAGAATTATATGCTTTCCATTCCTGGAGTAAGGGCTGCAGTTCCATTTAAGGAATTTCAGGCTATAGCAAGAGGAAGAAGAACAGGTCAGCATGCACAGCATGCAGTATTGGTAAGAGGGCTTAACGAAGATACACTTGATAATGACAGTATTATGAAAAGCAAATTGGGATTTGAATCTGGAAGTTTTAATATATCTGAGTCTGGTTCCATATTACTGGGTGCGCTGCTTGCCAGCAGGTTGGGTGTTGGATTATTTGATAATGTTACACTATATTCGATAACAGGATTATTGTCGGCGGAAGAAGATGAAGGCGGCATCGAAACGTTTGTTGTCAGAGGAACATTTACAACAGGTTACCACGAATATGATAACAGCTGGGCTTTTATAAATATAAATTGTGTTTCTTTATTGGAAGATGACAGCGAGCTTGTTTTAGGGGTAAAGATTGAAAATCGTTTTCAGGACAAAAGTATACTTGAACAGGCAAGAAGAAACATGCCTGCCGGCGAAGATGTAAAACTATCAAGCTGGCGCGATTATAACCGTCCGTTTTTTGGCGCATTAAGAACAGAAAAACTTTTTATGTTTATTCTTGTGGGATTAATTTTTATCGTGGTAGGTCTTAATATTTTTCAGGCGCAAAGAAGGGCAGTGCTTCAACGGCGTGAAGAAATTGGATTGTTACGCGCTATTGGCGGAACACAAATGTCTACACGTTTAATATTTGTTTTAGACGGCGCTATTACCGGTTTATCAGGCTCATGTCTGGGGCTGGGTTTGGGGCTTGCTGTTGCATCAAATATTCAATCATTTTTTACTGCCATAGAAAATATAGTTAATTGGGTAATTAACTTAATAAATATTGCAGCTAATTTTCTTCAATTAGGATTTGTTGGGCAATTTTCCATTTTTTCTCCTTCGGTTTTTTATATTAAGGAAATACCATCAAGAATACTGCCTTTTGAAGTAATGGTTATTTTTTTATTTGGTTTTTTATCAGCGCTTAGCGCTGCCTGGTTTGCTTCAAGAAAAATTTCAAAAATTCAACCGGCGGAGGTATTACGTTATGAATGATACATCACAGAAAAACATTCAGCTTAAAATAACAGATATTGTCAAAAATTATATGTCAGGCACAGAAACGCTGTATATTTTAAGAGGAGTCAATTTTGAGATTGAACAGGGGACATCTGTTGCAATCAGCGGGCAAAGTGGAAGTGGCAAGAGTACGCTGCTTAATATAATTGGCGGTTTGGAAAAAACGGATCAAGGAAGCGTATATATCGGTGTCGATAAAAAAATAGACATTACTTCGCTTTGTGAAAAAGAAATGTCTCTGTATCGATCAAAACATGTTGGATTTATATTTCAGTTTCATTATTTATTAAAAGATTTTACTGCTCTGGAAAATATAATGCTGCCCTCGTATATCGCCGGAATGAAAAAAAAGAATGCAATAGACAGGGCAAGAGCATTATTGGTTGATGTAAATCTTGAAAATCGCGCAAAACATTTTCCATCTCAGCTTTCCGGAGGAGAGAGGCAGAGGGTTGCGGTAGCCCGCTCAATGGTAAATGATCCTCAAATAATTTTGGCGGATGAACCGACAGGAAACCTTGATCCGCAAAACAGCGAAATTGTAACCAACTTGCTCTATGAAAGCGCTCAAAAAAGAGGAAAAACACTGATAGTGGTTACACATGATAAAAAAGTTGCAAGTAATGCGTCTGCGCGTTTTGTTCTGGAAAATGGCAGGCTAATGAATGAGCAGCTTGTAGAAGACAGGAATCAATTTGAAAACTAAAGCCGCTTTTTTTATAGCACTTAGATACTTATGGACAAGGGCACACGAAGGCGGACGTTTTCTGCGTGGCGCTGCAACTGGAATTGCTGTAAGTCTTATTCCAATAATCGTTACTCTAATTGTAGCTGATGGCATGATAAAAGGAATACTGGATCGCTTTATTGAGCTAGGTTCGGGGCATATTCAGGTTTTTAATGTACAAGATAGCGATATCAAAGAAACAATGGAAAAAATATACGAGGTCGAAGGAATCAGAGGAGTATGGCCGGAAAGGCGGGGGATGGGAGTTCTGGCAGGGCGAAGCGGAAGAACCGGAGTTACGGTACGCGCAATAGAACCTTCGTTTTGGGATGATTCAGGAAGCGAACCATTTTTAATTGTTATTGACGGCGGTGATAATAAACCGCAAACAGATCGGGATATAGTGTTAGGCCAAACACTTGCAGAAAATATTGGCGCACAAATTGGAGATACTGTGCGGCTTATGACTGTAAGAGAAGGAAGTGAAGGAAATCTCAGGCCAAGAATGGCACCGTTTACAGTACGGGGTATTACTTCCAGCGGTTATAACGAACTTGATGCTCTTTGGTGCATAATTAGTTTTGAAGGCGGACAACGGGTCTTTATGCCGGAAAACACTCAAATGAGTTTATTAATTAAAACAGATGATCCTTACAATAATATCGAGAATTATTCGTGGGAGTTATTATATAAATTAGGAAACAGATACAGGATAAATACATGGAAAGAGATACTCGATACTCAGTATAGGTCGTATCAAACATCAAGGCAGCTTTTGCTGTTCATCATGGCGCTTATTGTAATTGTTGCGGCAGTTAATGTTTCTTCTGCTACCAGTATGCTTGCTTTAGAGAGGCAGCGGGACATTGCAGTTTTAAAAGTAACAGGAGGCAGCGTAAGAGGCGTAACAGGTGTCTTCCTGTGGGGTGGTTTTCTGACTGGATTCGCCGGAAGTATCATAGGCATTACACTTGGTCTTTTGATAGGCGGCAATATAAATTTTTTAATACGCTCTTTGGAAAGTGTTTTAAGTTTTTTTACAGGGTTATTTAACGGTTCGGAAGTAAAAATACTGGATCCCGGCTTTTACCTTGAAACAATTCCCATTATCATAGACTGGAATGCAGTTCTAATGATAGGAGTTTTTGCGGTACTATGTTCGGTTCTTGCTTCATGGATTCCTGCCCATAAGGCCGGAAAACTAAAACCTGTAGACTTACTAAGGAAAACTTAGTATTCTTCCCATGCTTTGATTTCCAGTTCGCCGCCGTTATGCAGCATTTCAAGCGCATCGATGAATTCTTTTGCTACTTTGATATTGGTAAACAGCGGTATATCAAAGTCCACAGCCATGCGGCGGATTGTATAGTCATTTTTAAGTTCCAACACCGCATTGTTTTTAGGTATATTGATAATCATGTCTATCTTACGGTTTTTGATATAATCCGTTATGTTGGGTTCTTTTTTTTCAAGCGGCCAGAAAAGCGGCGTTACGGGAACATTGTTATCTGTCAGGAATTTTGCAGTTCCGCGGGAAGCGAAAAGCTCATGTCCCATTTTTACAAGTTTGCATGCTGAATCAAGGAAGTCAAACTTGTCTGTCATGGGGCCTGTAGAAAGCAGTATTCTTGAATTGGGTTTTGGTATTCTGTATCCAACGGAGAGCAGGGCTTTTAATAATGCGTCCGAGAGGCTTGAGCCTATACAGCCAACTTCACCGGTACTTGCCATTTCCACTCCGCTTACAGGGTCCGCTCCATGAAGACGCGAAAAACTAAACTGCGCAGCTTTAACTCCGACACATTCAATCTCCAATGCAGAAACATTTGACTTTTCCACTTTTTCGTCCAGCATGGCTTTAACCGCCAGTTCAATCATGTTTACACGGCTGACTTTTGAACAAAATGGAAAACTGCGGCTGGAACGAAGGTTGCACTCTATTACACGCACTTGCCCGCGTTGTGCAAGAAACTGAATGTTAAAAGGCCCCGTAATGTCCAGCGCTTTGGCAATTTTTTCGCTGATTTGCCGGATTTTGCGCAAAGTTTCGATGTATAACCGCTGTGCAGGAAGGACTACTGTAGCATCGCCGGAATGGACTCCGGCATTTTCGATATGTTCGGTAATTGCATGGAAAAGGATTTCCCCTTTTTGCGCAACTGCGTCAATTTCAATTTCTTTTGAGTTTTCGACAAACTTGGAAATAACAACAGGATGTTCACTTGATACATCGGCGGCTAGATTTAAAAATTTCTCAAGGCTGTCATCATCCCATGCGACATTCATTGCCGCTCCCGACAACACATAACTTGGGCGTATCAGAACAGGGTAGCCTACTTCTTTTGCGAACCTTTTTGCGGATTCATGGTCTGTAAGTTCCTTCCATTCTGGCTGCCCAATTCCAAGTTTATCAAGGAGCGCCGAAAATTTATTACGGTCTTCTGCATTGTCAATTGACTGCGGCGTTGTTCCAAAAATATGTACACCTGCATCAAAAAGCTTAGGCGCGAGGTTATTCGGCGTCTGTCCGCCCATCGAAACGATAATACCATCGGGGCTTTCACGTTCGTAAATATCAAGGATACGTTCAAGGGTGAGCTCTTCAAAGTACAACCTGTCGCACATATCATAATCTGTAGATACAGTTTCTGGATTGCAGTTTACCATGATCGAATAACGTCCAAGTTTTCGCGCTGCTTGTACTGCATTAACGCAGCACCAGTCAAACTCTACGCTGGAACCAATTCTGTAAACGCCGGATCCAAGTACCATCACGCCGCGCCCCGATGAACTTACATCGTCAGCCTGAGTTGCAGAGCCGGATGCGGCGTTTCCGTAAGTCATATACAGGTAATTGTTTTTAGCCTGATATTCCGCTGCAAGAGTATCAATTTGTTTGATAGCAGGCATTATTCCATGTTCTTTGCGAATGGAACGTACTTCCATTTCGGATAACTTTACATATTTGCCGATTTGCGCATCAGAATAACCATGTTGTTTTGCCTGAGCCAAAAGTGAAGCAGTTAACGCATTAACATTCCCGGTTTCTTTTAATTCCTGCCCGGTTTTCCAGATATTTAAAAGTTTATTAAGAAACCATTTGTCAATTTTTGTAAGGTTATGGATTTTATCCACAGTCCAGCCTTCCGAAAATGCCCGATAGATAACAAAAATACGTCTATCTGTAGGTTTTGAAAGAGCGTCACGGATCTTTGCGTTAATATCGCCCGGCTCTGTAAAACTGCCGCCGCAAAGTAAATCGTCTCCTGCAAGCCCCAAGGCGCCGATACCTGTCATGCGAAGGGCTTTTTGAATGGCCTCCTCGAATGTCCTTGCTATCGACATGGCTTCGCCGACGGACTTCATTTCCGATCCGATACGAAGATCTACGTTTTTAAATTTTGCAAGATCCCAGCGGGGAACTTTCACTACAAGGTAATCCAAAGCAGGTTCAAAAAAACATTTGGTTGAACGTGTAATGCGGTTTTCGATTTCGAGCATTGAATAACCAAGAGCTATTTTTGCAGCGATAAACGCAAGAGGGTAGCCAGTTGCTTTGGAAGCAAGCGCCGAACTGCGGGAAAGACGGGCGTTAACTTCGATTATGCGGTAGTCCTCCGAAAACGGATCAAGGGCAAACTGGATGTTACATTCACCTACGATTCCAAGATGGCGAATAACGTCAATGCCTACCTGGCGGAGTTTGCCCAATTCGGAATCTGTAAGGGTTTGGGCCGGAGTTACAACAATGCTTTCGCCTGTATGTATTCCCAGCGGATCAAAGTTTTCCATGCTGGCAACAGTGATGCAGTTATCATAAGAGTCTCTTACTATTTCGTATTCGATCTCTTTCCAGCCGCCAAGCCATTCTTCGACAAGGATCTGCGGCGGGGTATCGATTTCGTTTTTTCGTGCAAAGACAACTTCGCATTTTTTGGTTAGTTCCTTTTCATTGCGGCAAATACCAGAGCCGGCGCCGCCAAGAGTGAATGCGACACGCGCCATTACAGGAAAACCTATTTCGTTTGCGGCTTTTAAGGCAGATTCTGTATCTGTTACGGCAAAACTTCGTGCAGTAAGAGCGCCAATTTCATCAAGGCGCTCCTTGAACAACTGGCGATCTTCGGTATCTTCGATTGCTTTTACAGGTGTGCCCAAAACACGAACATTGTTTTTTGCCAAAGTTCCTTCACGTTCAAGCGCTACGCCGCAGTTTAATGCAGTTTGACCGCCAAAAGACAATAAAAGGGCATCGGGTTTATCTTTTTCTATTACTTTTCGCACATATTCAGGCGTAACTGGAAGAAAATATGTTGAATCGGCCATACCTTCGCTGGTTTGAATAGTTGCAATGTTTGGATTAATTAAAATTGTTTTAATGCCTTCTTCCCGCAGAGCCTTGATTGCCTGAGAACCAGAATAGTCAAATTCTCCGGCTTGTCCGATCTTTAACCCGCCGGAGCCGAGTATAAGAACTTTTTGAGGCATTTGAGAGTTAAGTGTTTTAGGTGTCATTATTTTGTTTCCTTAATTTGG